>JBNKHS010000344.1:0-4857 GCA_050290485.1 Promineifilaceae bacterium (SeqCode)
GCACGTACACGACAATTTCTTACATTATTATCTTTTTTACCACGATTGGAACGATGCGCTCGATGGCTCAGGTACGGCGTGTGATTACGGCCGTAATCATAACCAGCATCCCTGTTGCTTTTTACGGCTTATTACAACATTTCAATTGGGATCCGTTGCCATGGGCAGGTGATGTATCTGTGCGTATTGCTGGCCATATGGGGAACTCTATTTTTATTGCTGCTTATTTGATCATGGTTGTGCCTCTTACGTTGGGACGCATCATTGCTGCTTTCTCTAATATTTTGAATGACGAAGAATTGGCAACAGCGGATGTTATCCGCTCTTCTGTTTACATTTTTGCACTTGCCATTCAATTGATTGCTATTTATTGGTCAGGGAGTCGTGGTCCTTGGCTTGGGTTGGGTGTAGGTCTGTTTGCCTTCATCCTCATTGTGCTTGTAAGTTTGCGTAACGCATCGCCGGACAAAGGCCGATTTAGGTTGGTTGAAGCGGGGAAAGCGATATTGTTTGTGCTGCTAGGAACGGCCGTTTCTTATACCATTTTCTATTTATTTTTGAACTTCCTTGCTGGCGGTCGCATTCCTTCCCTGACCGGAGGAATGGCCTCATTTCTTGCTTTTGTGGCTGCGGTTGGCACGATTACAGTTGCCATGTTTATTATGGTGGCCATGCAGCGGGGCTGGCGCTGGGTTTGGTTTAGTTGGTTGACGCTTTCATCTGTCCTGGCTATTTGGCTAATTCTCTTTAACTTGCCGCGTGAGTTTACAGCACAATTTGCCGACACACCCGTTGCCGGCTCTGTTTTTGACACATTAAATGAATGGCGCGAACTCCCTAATATTGGCCGTTTTGGTACGATTTTGGAAGCAGATTCAGGTACAGGGCTTGTGCGTGTGCTAATTTGGGATGGGGTATTAGAATTACTGGCTCCACATGAACCACTACAATATCCAGATGGATCTAAAGACGCATTTAACTTTTTACGTCCAATCATTGGTTATGGTCCCGAGTCGATGTATGTGGCTTACAACCGTTTTTATCCTCCTGAATTAGCCAATATTGAAGCCCGTAATGCTTCACCAGATCGTTCTCACAATGAAACATTTGATGCCTTAGTCATTACAGGTATTAGTGGTTTGTTAGCCTGGCAATTATTGTATGTCAGCGTGTTTTATATCGGTTTCCGATGGCTAGGGGTTTTGCATACAAAACGAGATAGTCTCATCATGATTGGCCTTTGGTTTGGCGGGGGAATCCTTGTAGCTACGCTGTTTTCATTGTCGCGTGGTGCGGTTTATTTAGGTGTTGCTTATCCCTTTGGCACGATTATCGGGATGATGATTTATCTTGTATATTATGCGCTCTTTGCCAAACCACCCGATGAGAAGATCAATCCCTTTGCGGGGGATCGCTTGCTGGTGACGGGTTTAGTTACGGCCGTTTTGGCTCATTATGTCGAAGTTCACTTTGGTATCGCTATTGCCGCTACCCGCGTCCACTTTTTCATTTATGTTGCCTTGCTTTTTATTATCACCTATCTGTTGCCAAAACTTGAATCAACAGCAGCGATTGATCCTGTCAGTAAAAAGCGACGTCGAACGCAAATACCGGCTCCTGCATTTGCATCTGCATGGGGACCAACTTTGCTGTATACATTAATGCTTGCACTTATGATTGGAATCATAGGCTATAGCTTTACTACCTTTAATCAGCCGCCTGACATTGCTCTAGAAACGAGTGAAGATATTAACAAAATCAATGCCGGGTTGATTTTTCATCAATCCTTTTTCCTAGATGCCAGTGAAGGTTTTAGAGAAGCGCCTTTTGTTTATGTTATGGTCATTCTGACATGGGGATTGGGTATGTTGGTTGCCATCAGTGAAATGATAAAAGATGGTGAATTGACGATCATGCCAGAAGGCAAAACTTTACTTGCATCACGACAACGTATCGCTGGTATTCTGTTGCTGTTGTATGGTGTACTTGGATTCGGCCTTGCTAGTTATGGGCTTTTTGCGCGATCGACAGGGCGTGCCTCATTAGAAGCGATTACGCCCACGTCGTTGTTAAATGAAACTGTCATGTGGGTTTTTGGAGCCATTTTTATTTGGGGCGGTGCTCTGCTGTTGATGGGCATACAGAACAAATATCGGTTATTGGCTGGTGCAGTTGCCATGGCAGGGCTAATTTTTTCTTTTCCCATCATCATCGCTGGTGGGGTAGTAACTGGTGGCCTTACTATTGTTGTGTGTGGGATTGCACTCTATTTTCTTTGGGATAAAGCTTGGAATAATTCATTACGTCTTATTGGCGTAATGGGCGTATTGTCGATTTCAATCGGGCTTTTTTATGCTTATTTCCAAGCCGCTCAATTACGTAGTGCCTTACTTTATCGTTTCTTTGTACCTGCCCCCCAGGACATTGAAGGGCTTAAAACCTTTGTTGTGGAAGAGGCTGCGCAAACGGCTGAATTCTTGGTCATGTTCTTCGTCTTTGTTTTTCTGATCATGGTGGCTATGGCCTTCGTCATTGCCTTGAATCGCAGAAGTGAGACGCGAAATGCCGGCTCTACACCGGCATATTTGGCTTTGGTTGCGTTGGCTGTCTTGGCGAGTGGGTTTGCCTATACATCCAATATGCGCGTTATTCAAGCGGATATGATCTACAAACGCGGCCGTTTTTATGATAACGAAGCGACCAGGACTCAAAGCTTAGAAAATTGGGATAGTGCTATTGCTATTTATCAAGATGCTATTCGACGTGCACCAAGTGAAGATTTTTATTATCTATTTTTGGGACGAGCGTATTTAGAGCGTTCAACATTGGAGCCAGATCCTGTTGTTCAGGCGGAATTACTGCAAGAAGCAGAAGAACGGCTGAAAGTTGCCCAAGAAATTAACCCATTGAATACAGATCATACAGCAAATTTAGCACGGTTGAATACACGCTGGATTTCATTAAGCACAGATGATAATGAGAAAAGCAACCGCACAAAAACGGCCGAATCTTATTATCAAAGTGCATTGGGGTTGAGTCCGCAAAACTCAGTAATCCGTAACGAATATGCGCGTTTGGCCTACTCACTCTTAGGCGATTGTGAACAAGCCATTAACATTTACGAGCAATCCGCAGAAATTGATCCCTATTTCATTGATACCTTTTTTGGTTTATCAGAAGTATATATTGCTTGTGCTGATCGTGTTGAAGGAGATGATCAGGCAGAATTGCTTGATAAATCTAAGGAAACATTAGAGAAGGCGATTGCCCTTCGCGAAAATGATCCCACAACGTTGCTTACTGTTGCTCAACAATACATGCGTATTGGACTGTTTGACGATGCATTGACCCTTTATCAACAAGTTCGGGAGCAAGATCCCACAGGGCAAACCGTTCCTTCATGGAATTTAGATTACTCGATGGCACAAGCTTATTATCAATTAGGAGATACAGCGTTGGCGCGCCAGTTTGCGGAAACGGCGTTGTTTAATGCCCCAGAGCAGTACACGGCACAAATTCAACAATTTATCGATCAACTTCCTTAAGGGATTTAGATAACCTTTGCGGTTTCCAATCTGTTTGGCAAATCGCGAAGGTTACTTCATAGTAAGTTTGTTTCCAGTGACCTGTGTATAACATTTAAATCCGATCATGTTTACTATTTTTATTATTTTTCTTATCGCGTTAATGGTAACGGCGACCAGCATTCCATGGGTACGCAAATTGGCCTTACACATTGGTTTTGTGGATGCACCCGCTTCGCGCAAACTGCATAAAGATCCCATCCCCATGTTAGGTGGTGTCGCCATTTTTGCAGGGGCTATTCTTGCTCTCATTTTATTTACAGATGAATTTCCAGCTTCTGTTGCTGGAGTTATATTTGCCTTGAGCATTATGCTTGTGATTGGGGTCATTGATGATTGGCGGGGCTTGCCTGCGTGGGTCAAAATGGCTGGGCAGCTTGTGGGGGTTGCCATTCTCATCTTTTTTGGAATTCATGTGCAGTTGCCAGTTCCAGATGTTGTCAATTATGCAATTACCTTTTTGTGGGTGGTTGGTTTAAGTAATGCCATCAATTTTCTGGACAATATGGATGGATTAAGCTCGGGAATTAGCGCCGTGGCTTGTTCATTTATTTTGTTGTTGGGGTTACAGAATGGGCAATTTTTGGTCTCTGCTTTGGCGGCTGCGACTTTGGGCGCGTGTCTTGGCTTTTTACGCTATAACTTTAAGCCAGCAACTATTTTTATGGGGGATGCTGGTTCTTTATTTTTAGGTTTTGTTTTAGCACTGCTTGGTTTACAGTTGCGCTTTCCCAATAACGTTAGTTTTGTGACCTGGATGATCCCTGTGTTTATCCTTGCTGTTCCTATTTTTGACATGACAATGGTTGTAACGACTCGAATCCTTCGTGGCGTTAGCCCGAATACACCAGGTAAGGATCACATTAGCCATCGGCTTGTGGAGTTTGGGTATACACAACGCGAGGCTGTGCTCATTTTATATTTGCTAACGGGGATTACGGGAATGATTGCTTTATATTTAACACAGGCAACTATTCCTGAAGGATATTTTTTGTTTGGAACGGCCGTATTTCTTGGTGCTATAGCCATTTGGCAATTAGAAAAAAAACGCAAACAGATACAACAAGTTAAAATGATTCAAGGAGAGGATTAAAATAAGATGGCTAAAAAACGAAGAGCAACACCTTCAAAAAAGGTACGACAGGCTGAGATTGAAGCCAAAAAAGCCAAACAACAACGACTCTTGTTCATCATTGGCGGTGTTATTTTATTTCTTGTCGTCGCATTTTTCGCATGGAATGCATTTAACAACCAACAAACTGAACCAAATGTG
>JBNKHS010000345.1:0-4854 GCA_050290485.1 Promineifilaceae bacterium (SeqCode)
ACAAATCCTTCAACAAGATAATCCATACAAATGGTGCAAGGTTCACGTCCTTCAATAGCAAATGCACCCATATATCCTTCAGATAACCCTTCCAGATCAGATTGGGTCAGGCTAACACTATCGGGAATGACCTCATTACCTTGGTTGTCATTGATTGGTCCGGTGAAAATATCGAAGCGGTCAAATTCACCTGATTGCATTTGCGCCAATCTGTCTTGTACAAGGGGGATCACATCGGCAGGAACACTTGGATATGGTTCCTGTCCTTCCATAAAACCGTAGAAACCCAACATGCCGTTGGTCGCGTCACCATAGTAATCTTCTGGGGTCCATGTACCCGCAGCTACACGTTCTACGATGTCGAGGTAAACGGGGCCCCAAGTCCAGTAAGGCACACCCAAACAGACATCTTCCAGACCAGCACACGCGTTATCAGAGTCGTAGGCAATACCAGTCGCGCCACGATCACCAGCTGCTTGTACAGGGCCAGGGGTATCGGCACCGGTAATAATGACGGTTGCGCCGTCATCCAACAATGATTCGGCTGCTTCACGTTCTAGAACTGGATCGAACCAGGTAAAGATCCAACGAATATCCATTTCACATTCAGGGCAAGTTTCGCGCATCCCTAAAGCGGCCGCATTAGAAAGACGAATCACTTCGGCAATGGGGAATGGCGCAATGATGCCGACACGGTTGGAGCCATCTTCAGCCGCTTTGGCCCCAGCAACCATACCAGCAAGATATTTCATTTCTTCCATCGCACCCATTACGTTACCAAAATTGGTGTCATTTTTCTTTTGTCCTGTAAGGTGAATGAATGCGGTGTCGGGGAACTCTTCGGCTACTGTTCCGGTGGGATCCATATATCCAAATGATGTGGTGAAAATAACATCAAAACCTTGACGAGCCAGTGAGCGAATGACACGTTCAGCATCTGCGCCTTCAGGAATGCTTTCCAGGTAAGCAGTGTGAATATTGTCACCATTGGCTTCAAGATATTCGCGACCTTGATTGTGGGCGAATGTCCAACCACCATCACCGATAGGGCCAACGTAGACAAAGGCGACGTTTGTTTTTCCTTCTTCTACGGTGGGGATGGTAACTGATTGTTCACCATCAAACCCTTGTACAGTTAAGGTTTCACCACCTGTTTCTTCAGCGGGAGCTTCTTCTTCCATTTCTGCTTCCGCTTCATCACCGCTCTCTTCAGCTGGGGCAGCTTCTTCTTCGGCGGGAGCTTCAGCTACGTTACTACAAGCAGCCAGGGTAAGCATGAACACGATTAAAAGTGCTAATATTTTCCAAGGGGTCTTTTCTTTCATCTATTTGTTCTCCTCAAATAAATTATCTTTCAATTGTTTTTTGGTAATGTCCATTTCTTTCGTTAAAGGTTTTAGTAAATACAGATCACCTCCTTGATGGTTGAGGTCCTAAGTTATTCTTTGTGCCACACGTTGTTGGCTATTTATCTGTTTTTGCTTCTCTTTGTAAAAGGCAACGGCCGTTTCTTGTTGGGCAATCTCCGCCAAATGAACGGCCGTTTGTATATCTTCGCCGGCTTGAGCTGTGTCACTTTGATGGCTATACACTTGACTGCGCCAATAATAAAGATTGGCGCTAAAAAGCAAATCATTGGGGGCTTGCTGCTCAACATCTTGTTTGGGAACGGCCGTATCGATAGCGATATCCATTTCTTGTTTGGCCCGCGTCAAATCATTTTTAGCCAAATAACGCCCCATAAGCATGTGCGCGACCGCTTTGTCTCTGCTGGTAGGCAGACCCAGCTGCATTGCTTTTTGCACGTAATCATACGCTTGTTTGGAAACTGTTTTTTCCGTTTCCATTTGCGCTAATTTCAGCCAGCCAGCAGCAACATTGGGATGCACCTGTAGATAGTTTTTGAGTTGGTGTTTCGCTTTATTTCTGGCCCCACCATCATGGAGCGTGGCCAGATAAGCAAGTTGTGTTGCCGCAGCTTCAGGGGATTGCTTAGCGGCTCGCTCTAATTCGAAAAAATTCGTTTGTGCTTGCGCTGTCTCAAAGCCAGGCATTTCAAAACGGCCGTGTCTGTCAGCAACAAAAAAGAGAATGAGACCTGCTATGTGGAATACGGCCGTAATCCCACTAATAATGGGGGTTGCCGAAAAATTGTAAATTGTTGCCCAATCGCCACCTGCTGTATTGGTTGCCACCATAAAGATGGTAATGATCGGATAATAAAGTAAGGCAAAGACAATCTGGAACCGAAACGCACGCAAGCCAAAGAAACGGAAACTACTTGACTTACGATGCCGAAACACAAAATAAAGAACAATAGCGAAAAGTAAATTTCCCAACGTGCCAGCTAAAGAGATAAACCAACGCTGCCACGGCATATATGCACCAAAATGCTCCACCCATCCTAAGAAAAAACGATAGTTAAACGAAACAACCTCACCCCCAACCATCTTAACCGCAATCGCATGAAACAGCTCATGAATAAATACGCTTGGCGGCACAGCTATATAAAATGAAGCTTCTTCCGCTAAATGTTTTTTGGCATAGGTAAGAGGTTCTTCATGGAGTGCTTGCCACTCATTGCGCACCTTAAGAACGATTTGTGCACCACGAAAAATGTAGAGTAAAGCAAACAAATTAAATATATTAAGCAGATTAAGCAGATCAAACATCGTAGGCATTTCCCTTTTTTAAGTTAATAATACCCGATGTTCAGTTACCAGTTCTCAGCAATCAGCAAGGGTCCCCTTACCACTAACTATTTACTGTTAACCATTAACCATTAGACATCATTGTGTTATCCACGTTCCTGTCTCTTTACGCAAAGCGCGCCCAATATTACTGGGATCGGTAATCAGAGCAGATTTTCCACCCGCATTTAAGAACGTGAGAATTGCTTCTACTTTGGGCAGCATACTGCCCGGTGCAAAATGCCCTTCTTGGACATATTGCTGCATTTGAACGGCCGTAACCACATCCAAATCTTGCTGTTCTGGCGTATTAAAATGAATTGCCACCTTTTCCACACCCGTCGAAATGAGCAGTAAATCGACATTCAACTGCATCGCCAAAATGGCACTTGCCCAATCCTTATCAATCACCGCAGGGACACCACTGGTTGTCTCTCGTAATTCACCTTTTTCATTATGAACGACAGGAATCCCGCCACCGCCAACCGCAATCACAATTGAACCAGAATCAAGCAATCGGCTAATCGCATCTTCTTCAATAATGCGTTTCGGTTTGGGGGAAGCAACTACCCGACGCCAACCACGTCCCGCATCCTCAACCACGTGCCACCCTTGCTCTTCAAAAATTTTGGCCTGCGCCTCCGTCATAAAGCCCCCGATTGGCTTGGTGGGGTTGGCAAACGCGGGATCATCTTTATCGACTAAGACTTGGGTGACAACAGAGACAACAGGGCGGCGCTTGCCGCGACTATAAAGCTCGTTTTTTAACGCTTGTTGCAACATGTATCCAATCGAGCCCTGGGTATCAGCCACAATCAAATCTAGCGGTGTAGTATGTACCTCATGGGCAGCCAATTCATTACGGCGCAAAATGTAGCCTACCTGTGGTCCATTGCCGTGTGTAATGATTAAACGCCAACCATCCTCAACCATATCGGCCAAATGCCGACACGTTTCACGCACGGCGTCCCATTGGTGCGGCACGTCTGGTTGCGTACTATCAGTAATAAGGGAATTGCCGCCAATGGCGACTAATGCTGTACGGTTCAAAGAAGCCTCCGTAAACGGTTTAATGGGATCACTTCGCCTACGCAAATAAAAGTTGGGGATAAAACAAGGCGAAGGTATGAAGCAAAATCATACAACAGTGTGTCAAGGGGAGCAAACGACAAAATGTGCCAAGATACGGCCGTATTCTTGGGCAATTTGCTCTAGAAAAAACATAAGCTCCCCGCTACAAAATAAAATCGCTTAAGTGACCTTGATTGCAACTGCATACAATTTAATACTGTTGACGAATTTCCAAAAAATTCTGTCGTTTTGTCATAGGGGGTGTTTCATGATTCATCGTGTCAAACAAATTGGGGTAATGAGGATTATTCTAACCATATACTTTGCATTTCTATGTGGCATCAGTGGTGCAGTTGTCGGTTGGGACATAAACGAATCTGTATTTTGGACATTATTAGCTTTTATACTAGGCATCGCGACAGGTGGTGTGGCTGTTGACACGGCTTTTAAAGTCCAAGGAAAAATAACGTTAGAGATGGTTATTGGAACTGCGATTGGGGCTTTCCTGGCAATCCTTTTCTTCATTAATTCAACTTCTGGATTCAACAAAGAGCAAGCGGGCAGTGAGTTCTTTACTTTAGCACTTGGTAGCAGTCTCGGTTTATTTACTGGTGCAGATATTGATGATGCAAAACAACGAGCTAAAAAAGGGGCGTTATGGGGTGCATTGATCGGGATTGTTTTTGCAGTTGGCTATTTTGTAATTACAACCTTGATTAGTATTTGGGCACGTGATATCAGCAAAGTTCTTACAGATCTTATCTTTGCGATTAAATTGTTCTTTTTCTTTTTGCTCACCCTCCCTATTTCAGGTGCAGTTATTTACGCACCACTTTCAGTTATACTTGATTCCTTCATCTTAGATTTTGCGCGACCTCGCACAGAAGAGGAAACGGTAAATGAATGATTTTTGGGCACGGTTCATTTTAAACAAAAACATCTTTACAAATCAGTAAGGTAGGGGCAGGACGATGCGCAGGTAGTCTTTCTGGCAAAACAGTTTATCATCGCATCGTCTTGCCCAAACAAGGCCATACGGGGGCGGAACGACGCGAAATAATCTCGATTTGTCCTGCAAAGTGTTCACCGCGTC
>JBNKHS010000346.1:0-4836 GCA_050290485.1 Promineifilaceae bacterium (SeqCode)
TCTTCACTCAAGCCAGAAAGCCCTGCTTGTTCCATTGCTTTGGCGTATGATGCACTCACGTGCCGGTGTGTGTGCGGTGGTGGTGGTGCAAATACGCGGGGCACTCTAGGTACACGCGGTACTCTTTGTGGCCTTGGTGATACTTCCACATCCATTTCAACTTCTTTATCCATATTTTCACTTACAGCTAATGCTTCCAATAAAGTGGATGCTTCTTGTGTTGTGATTTTTCCTTCAGCTAACATCGTTAGGATCATTTTACGTTCATCACTCATGATTATTTCTCCTGTTTTAAACTCGTAAACTCTTCTAATAAATCGGGGTTGACGCCATCTAGGGCAATTTCAACAAGATACTCTCCGTTGATGGCGCTCATATCTAAATCTTTCACCTTACGAATAAATCCGGGACTGACACCGTCTAAGCCCATCTGCACAATATGATCGCCCGTTAATCCATTTACATTTAAGCCCTGTAAGGCGCGAATGAAATCAGGAGAGACGCCATTAATTGCCAATTCTGTTATTTGATCGCCTGTAAGTAATCCCGACGGTACACAATTTAAAGCGTCCAGAAAATCAGGTGTAACACCTTCAAGTGCCATTTGGGTGATATGATCACCTGTTAATTCTGCAGTTTTGCAATTGGCCAATTTGCGTAAAAAGGCTGGGGTTACTCCTTCAATCCCCATTTGCACAATGTGATCGCCCGTTAACCCTGTAACGTGTAATCCTTTCAGCGATTTGATGAAGTCAGGTGTAACGCCTTCAACGCCCATTTGTACGATATGTTCACCTGTCAACCCTTCTATTTCACCAACTTCTTTGACTGCCCGCAAAAAAGCAGGGGATACATTTTCTTGATTAAGCGTGATTAGATGCTCTGGTGTTAAAGTTTGGTATCCTCCTAGTTGCTCTGTGTGGAAATCGAAATCGAAGGATTTGGCCGACGGTTTGATCTCATCGACCCCTAAAGCATCGAGTAAGATTTCGGCGTCTTCAACGCTGATTTTGCCACGACCAACCATGTCTAATATTTGAGCGCGTGCATCTTCCATTTGATTGCTCCTTTATTTTCTGTGAAAGTGATAAAGTTCTTGAAATAACAAAAAACGATTTCTGCACTTTCACTTAAGTAATCGGCGTTTTTGCATTGATTTATTTTGAAAAACTTTCTGCCGATTACATCAATAAGCAAAGAGATATCCTCCGCTAAACGGCCGTTTCTCTTTTGTCTTCAATCTGCTAAAAATTTGGATAAATCTAAAAGGTTATTGAGATTTCAGTTGCTTGAGTAACCCTGCTGCTTTGGTTACATCAATTTCACCTTGGTCCAGTTGGGCTAAGATCTCTTGCCGTTTTGCTTTTAAATCGACAGGAAGCTCAGCTGGTTCCACATCTTTCTTTTCTAATCCTAATTCCTCAATGATTTCATTGATCCGATTCCGAATTGCCCAATACGATTCCCCAGATTCCCGTTCCATCTCTTTGACATTCCCTTTGTTTTTGATGAAGATTTCAAGGAAAGCTAAATTCTCTTGAGATAGTTTAGAAAAAATAGTTGGTTTAAATTCGCCGACTACACTGGTTCCACATTCAATACAACTTTGTTGTGTCACAATCAAACTTCCATGACACGCAGGGCAATACTCCAAAAGCTTACGCATTGGTAACTCACTTTTTTGTGAACGATGTTGTTCACATTCAATTTTGATATTTTGTTGAGATCTTGACTGTTTCGCCAAGATGTTTGCACTATACACAAAAATTTTGGTGTTGTCAACAAAAATTTTGAAATTAACACCGAAATAGTAAAAAATATTGAAAATTAGTGCCTTGGTGACCAAAAATATTGTGTCTTTGGGCAAACTTAGCAAGATTTTGACATATTAGCCCCATTTGCCAAAATTTTTTTGCAAACAAAAACGAATATTTGTTAAAAGTGGCAAATCGGGGGCACTCATAATGAAATGATTAGATCAAGTGGACAATGAATTGAAACTCTTATAAACTCAAGGGTTGAATTAGATGTATATCTAACGATTGACGAAGAGAAAAGGAATCATTTAAGGTCTTATTATGAAAAAATCTGCAGTTTACAGGCGGCTACTTGGATATCTAAAACCATATTGGAAGCAACTTATCATCGCTTATGGAGCCATGTTTATAGCAACTGGCCTCAATTTGCTTGTACCTCAAATTATCAAAGAAGCGATAGATAATGGTTTGTCAGCAGGTAATGCACGAGGATTGATTGCTGCAGGGTTGATCATTTTAGGGATAGCAGTTGTGCGTGCCGTATTGGGTTTTGGTGAAATGTATTTGGGCGAATGGTTAACCCACAGCGTTTCTTATGATTTGCGTTCTGACTTTTACAATCGGGTGCAATCGTTACCCTTTCCGTTTCATGACAAGACACACACGGGTGAATTGATGAGTCGGGCGACCAGTGACATCAGCGAAACAGAACGGTTTGTGGGCATTGGTTTGATGGGATTGGTTTCGACGATTACTTTAATGAGTGGCGTTATTCTTTTTATGCTCTGGGAGTCAGCCCAATTGGCCTTAATTGCCCTTATTCCTATGCCCATTTTGTTGTTTGCGACGGTGCGGTTTGGCAATACAGTGCGTCCGATGTTCAAAAGCATTCAGGAGCAGATGGGTGTCCTCTCTGCCAATATGCAAGAGAGTATGACGGGAATTACGGTGGTTAAAGCGTTTGCCCGCGAACCTTATGAACTCGAAAAGTTTGATAACGAAAATAATGAATGGTTTAGTCGTCGCTATCGTTTAATTCAAACATGGGCGAACAATTGGCCTTTTTTCACGTTTTTGATTGCCATGAGTATTTTCTTGCTGCTTTGGTTTGGTGGCCCAATGGCGATTGATGGGGTTATTACTGTAGGGTCGTTGTTTGCCATGATTTCTTATATTTTGTTGCTGAGTGGTCCTGTGCAGCGTTTGGGATTTTTGGTCAATTTGGCGGCTACGGCTGGTGCCAGCTCAAAACGGGTGTTTGATATTATTGATACACCCAGTGAGATTGAGGAAAAAGCAGATGCAGTTGGGCTTGAGCGCTTACAAGGGACTGTCACGTTTGAACATGTTGACTTTGCTTATACAGAAGAACGGCCGATTTTGTCGGATGTAACCTTTCATGTGGAAGCTGGGCAAACGTTTGCGTTGATTGGTCCAACTGGTTCTGGTAAATCTACAGTGACGAATTTGATTCCCCGTTTTTATGATGCGACAAACGGCCGTATTTTGATTGATGGCTATGATGTGCGCGATTTGAAAATAAAAGAATTACGCGAGCATATAGGTATTGTGCTGCAAAACCCATTTTTGTTTAGCCAAACAGTGGGTGAAAATATTGCCTATGGCAAACCAGATGCGACTTATGAAGAGATTGTTGCTGCCGCCAAAGCGGCTCGGGCGCATGATTTTATCATGAGTTTTCCTGACAAGTATGATACGAAAGTGGGTGAACGTGGCGTGACCTTAAGTGGGGGGCAGAAACAGCGTGTCGCCATTGCCCGCGCCTTGCTGACAGATCCCTCGATTCTTATTTTGGATGACTCAACCAGTAGTGTGGATACTGAAACAGAGCATTTAATTCAACAAGCGTTATCGACGCTGATGGAAAAGCGGACAACTTTTGTTATTGCCCAGCGATTGCTTACCTTAAAAAGCGCAGATTGTATTTTGGTGCTTGATCACGGTCACATTGTGGAACGGGGGACACATGAGGAATTGTTGGCAGTGAATGGCCTCTACCGGCAAATTTATGATTTGCAATTGAAGGATCAAGAAGAGTTTGTGGCGTTACAGCAAGATATGGCTTGAGTGTAAGGCGATGTTATTTAGGTTGTAGCCAAAAAGCATTCAGGGTATAAATCAACCTTATGCTTTTTAAAGATTACTTGGTTATTGTTCGTGGGGGCGGTGACTTAGCGACGGGAGTTGTCTATCGTTTACACAAAGCTGGCTTTCCTGTGGTGGTGCTTGAATTGGAGCGACCGTTAGTGGTACGTCGGCAGGTGGCGGTGGCCACAGCTGTATTGCAAAACCAGATCACTATCGAAGGTATGATCGCGCAACTTGTGACCACATTTGAAGAGGCCAAAAATTTGGTCACAAGTTGCGCGATTCCCGTCATCATTTCCCCCCACCTCCCCAGCTTCCCAGCCCCAAACCCCAAATCCTCAATCCTGATCGACGCTCGCATGGCCAAACGCAACATCGATACAAACAAAATGCAAGCCAATTTTGTCGTCGCCCTTGGCCCTGGCTTTACGGCTGGGCATGATTGTCACGCTGTTATCGAAACGATGCGTGGTCATTCGTTGGGACGTGTCATTTGGGATGGTGCTGCCATTCCGAATACAGGCACGCCCGGGATTGTGGCCGGAAAAGGAGCGGAGCGAGTGTTGCGTGCGCCTGTGGCGGGTGTGGTGCAATGGAGATTGGAGATTGGAGATTATGTTAAGCTAGGCGAGGTGATTGGAGATGTTGCTGGGCAGGAGATCGTTGCCCCATTTGCTGGTGTCTTGCGTGGTTTGATTGCGCCAGAAGCGGCCGTAAAACAGGGCATGAAAATTGGCGATCTCGATGCCCGTGCCGATCGTGAAGCTTGTTTTACGATTTCCGATAAAGCTTTGGCCATTGGTGGTGGGGTTTTGGAAGCGGTGCTTACTTTTATAAATCGAACGGATAATGCATAATTGCCAATTGTTTGTTAGGCAAACGGTTATGAATATTGTTGAAGCATTTGACATAAAAGAAAAAGAACTGATCGCCATCGTCGGTGGTGGTGGTAAAACCAGCCTCATGTTTG
>JBNKHS010000347.1:0-4832 GCA_050290485.1 Promineifilaceae bacterium (SeqCode)
AAAGCCATCAAGAAACAGAAAAAAGATGTCTCAGACTGGACAACAAAGTTTCAAACAGCCTCGGCACATGCCGGTGGTGATCCCTATGCACAACAATTTGCCAGTAAGTTTGATAAGAGATTAGGATACTTCTTATGGGGAGGGTTGCCTTACAGCTCAGAAATTGGCGTCGTCGGCAGCACAGACATGAAAACGGATCACGGTCCAATAAAGAGAACCCATACTGAGCTTCTCGACGTCATCTTGCAAAATATAAATGTTTTAGCAGAGGACCAAGTTGCACTCATGACGAACCGACGCAAAGCCATGAGCAATATTGAATATGCAACAAAACCGTTTGATGAAATGGAAAAGAATTCCGATGCCAAGATTAAAAAGGAAATAGAAGGGATTGTCGTCCACATGAATCGGACGTTTAGATTGGCAAAATCTAAACAGTTACAATTGATTCCTCAAACAGGTAATCAGATATACACAGGGATTCCCCATGATTTAATGCACGCCTGGTTGGGTAAACATCCTCGTTGGCCTGCCATCAAAGCTGCTCTCGATAAATTACAACACGAAATCAGCGATAATATATATGTGCAGTCAACCGTTGGTTATATTCCCTCTGCATTTTCAGATCTATTTGAAAGCAAACGAATCAAACGCGAATTCCGTACAGACAGACCCTACGTACAAAAAGCTGCCCATAAAACCAGAGTGGTCGTCAATCAAACAATCCAAGCCATAGAAGCTTCACCTGATTATCAAGATGAATATAATACGTTGTCAGCAGCAGGCAAGAAATCTTTCAAAGGATTCCTCCTCCTCATTGCTTCATATGGTATTGGAGAAGCAATTAACCAGACAACGGCTCTACCACTCAGCTCGTCTAGTAAGAACGTTGTCCCCTTCCTCGTGCAAATGTCAGACTTGGCGAATGCTTATCAGGCAGTTCATGATGAAGTTGTCGACCTTTCTAGCGAAATCTGCGAATTTGCAGCAGATACATTGGCCGCAAGTGATTACTTTACGCCTGAAAAGTGGGCCACTGTGCTTGATGATGTAGAAGTCGCTCCTAATACAGCAACATACAAGTCGCGACAAGCAGGCAAGTTCTTGTCTCATACAGGTGGGGAGGATTTCTCGTGGATTGCATACCACATTTTAATAGGGGAAGCAGGTAAGGTAACGACAATGGCACCTGGCAGTTTGAACCTCGAAAGTATTCCGGAAGAGGCGAAGGCTTCTTCTGGGAACCAAAGTGGCGTTCCAGTTGAGCATCGTGCTATTGGTGATATGCCTCAACCCAAAGATTTGTGGCTCTTTGTAAAGCGTTATGTGGATGAAGTGCGTAATCTTAACACGCAACATATGCCTAAAAAGGATCAGAAAAAACTAACGCGGGCGGCAAAGGGATTAAAGTAGACGTTTAGAGGTGATTTATGGCTTATGGTCAGTTAAAACAAAACCCAAAAGCATTTATAAGCAACAAGCAACGAGACTTTGCAGACAAAGAGAAGGTTGAGAGGGGAGAAACGGCCGTTTCCCCCCATCCGTCCATAAATGACAACTTACACCAACAAACCAACGGCAAGTTGGCACGTGCAGGTAACTCACTGCTACAACTACAAAACCAATATGGCAATCAATACGTACAACGCTTAATCAACCCCCAGCAACAAATAACTGTACAGCCCAAACTCATGTTGGGTGACGTCAATACCCCTTCTGAACGAGAAGCAGATCAAATTGCGCATGACGTCATGCGCAATGATGCCGTTTCTACACCGACAAAAGTAAGTGGTTCAGTAACGCCCATAACCCCTAAAGTTGAAAGCAAAATCAAGCAAGCTCGAAGTGGGGGTCGCCAACTGCCAGAGAACATCCGTACGAGAATGGAGCAAAGCTTTGGCACGGATCTCAACATGGTACGAATTCATACAAATAGTCAGGCTGATAACCTGACGCACTCCTTGCGGGCTCGTGCATTCACTACCGGGCAAGACATATTCTTTCGTCATGGCCATTTCAAACCAAACAGTAATGCAGGGCAGCATTTACTAGCACATGAGCTAACACATGTCTGCCAACAAGGGAATCATAACAACACAACCATACAAAGACTAGATGAAGGGGATTTATCGGCTAAAGATAAAAAGAAATTATCTCAACTAAGAATTACATGGAAAGCATATTGGAAGCACAAAATTGATGCTCATAATTTGAACGATAGAGAGGTAACCAAGGTTTTTGGGATATTTGACAACTTGGTCAAAAAAGCCAATGATGTAAAAGAGCTTGAAGAATTACAGGGAGTACAACTATTAAAAGCAGATGTTGATCCTAAAAGTTACGCTCAGCCGGGAAGGAAGAAACGTAAAAAAGTCACAAAAAATGATGACAACAATAATGAGGCTTGGGCATCAGCAATTCGCACTGACAAAAATTATAATAAAAAGAATAAAGACAAACCTATTATCACGAAGACACACCCTCAGCCTGATCGATTTTCGAACATCCGTTGGAAACAGTATAGGAGTCTGGAAGAAGTAAAGACCCTCTTAAATGCAGGTCAAGTATCCATGATCGAAAAGAAGTTTGGCCCCTCCTTAAAGGATGATGATATTCATGGGAGGAACTATTCAACAGGGTTTGAAGTTGATTTCGTTGGATATAAGAAGAGGAGTTGGAAGTTTAGTGAAAAGAGGGATGAATTGGTTCCGCATACGGCAATCGTTCACTTTCATGGGGAAGACAAGAATAGTGCAGACGGTGCTCATACAAAAAGAGACCATCATAACACGGATAAAGGCAATTACGATCCTGGTGGCGTTTCGGAATTTAAGGACGACAAAGCCAATCAAATGTGGATATCTATAAACAATGAGTGGGCACATCTCGGATCCAATTATGTGAAATAAGCATAAGCCCGTTGAACGCAACCAGTATCTTATAGCCCAGAAACAATACGCAATAGATCGCAGCGGGATTTGCATCCTCATATTTGATAGTTTTGGAGAAGCAATATGCCTTATCGTCAAATTGAAATAGGTAAAGAAAAAAAGGCTTCATTGTCATTTGAATTGTCTTCTGTAAATAGTCAGAGCAACCACAATCAAATCCCTCACTCTAGTGGACATGTTTTGTTAAGTTTGCAAAATCAGTTTGGCAATCAATATGTACAACGCTTAATCAATCCTCAACAGCAAATACCGTGCAGCCCAAACTCATGTTGGGCGACGTCAATACCCCTTCTGAACAAGAAGCAGATCAAATTGCCAAACAAACAACAAATCATGGACAAGCCATCAACACACCGACACCTGTAAGCGGCGCAATGACACCTGTATTGCCCGAAACCGAAAGGACAATCAACCAAGCCAAAGGTGGTGGCCAATCTTTACCACAACATACCCAATCCCAGATGAGCCAAGCATTAGGGACTAACCTAAGTGGGGTGCGCGTGCATACCGATAGCCGCGCCGACAATCTCAACCAGGCATTGCAAGCCAAAGCGTTTACGACTGGGCAAGACATCTTCTTCCGACAAGGTGCCTATCGCCCAGATAGTTCTGGCGGGCAACAATTATTAGCCCATGAGTTAACACATGTTGCCCAGCAAAATAACGCAAACATTCAACCAAACTCGTCTACTCCCCCCATTCAGCGCACCGTTGTTGCCGCTGTAGATAATATCGATAGCGAAATAACCCAAAAGTTCCATAAGGCAGCAAAAGATTATGCCTCAGCAGCTTATAAGCTTAAGGTGCTAAAAACGCCAATACCACCGAATGTTGAGGGTGAACTCGTTAAATATATAGCGACAGTGCAACATATTGATTTTGCTGTTAATAACGATGGGGGTCCTGTAATTGATTTTACAGATACGACCGAACTCCAGAAGATTAAAGATACTGAACATTTCTTTATGGTAGAACATGGTGACAAAGGAACAATTGGAACGAAGAGTCCAAAAGATGTTGTCGATTTTCTTGATGCCCAATTGCCGGGAACTTATAAAGGTGAATTTGATATATCATCTTGTCAAGCAGGTTTGGATGTAGGTGGAAAAGATACGTCCCTTGTAGCTGAGGTAGCAAAAAAATTGGGCGCTAAAGGACGCAAGGGAATAAAAGTGCGAGGCGGTATAGGCAATACATTTACCCATAGACAATTTAACGATGAGTATTTTGCTACCGCACCTGGTAACTACAGTGCTGTTAACAAATTAGGTGACAAATCACTTATGCAAACAGATTTAACACCCTATATAGGAAAGATGGCCAAAACGAAAACTAAAGATTTGCCTTCGATAACAGAGATAGGAGAAAATGTAGCCGGAGGAACTGAAAGATTCTATAAAGACCTCATTAAGAAAGCAAAAACTAATGGATTGCTTGAGTTAAAACCTTACGTAACATACACATCATAAATTTGTGGAGATACATCTTTTTTTTACTAAAGACATCTCAACAGACGCGCCAAAGGACGCGCCAAAAGACGGCCGTTTAGTACACTGCTCCTATTACTGAAGTAAACATCTTTTCAGGGAAGCAGGTACATGTTCCAAGATTTGGACGAAACGTTAGCGGCGCTCCTAAAACGAGATTTATCGGTTACCAATGTAGCCGTGAGCTTTGCTGCCCCCGATAGTGAGTTTCCCCCTGTTGATGTCACCCTACCTGCCATAGACCTGTTCCTTTACGACATTCGTGAAAACATGGAGTTGCACAGCAACAATTGGTCGCACGAACGGGTAAACGGCCGTGTTCTGCGTCATAAAGCCCCCATTCGCGTGGATTGTTCCTATCTCATTACCGCTTGGTCTAGTGCCACCAATCCCA
>JBNKHS010000348.1:0-4821 GCA_050290485.1 Promineifilaceae bacterium (SeqCode)
TTCAGTATCGACACCAACAACTACACGGTCAGGGCGACGAGAACCATCAATTGCGTTCCCTTGTGCCAAAAATTCGGGATTGGAAGCAATACCAAAGTTTTCAACACCATGATCTTTCATCACATTTTCCAATAAACGTGCTGTCCCTACAGGAACTGTACTTTTATTCACCAAGACCACACGATTTTTGCTCTGGCGTTTAGCCAACAATCCAGCAATATCATGGGCTGCCTTCAAATAGTAGCTTAGATCTGTTGAGCCATCGCGGTTGGGCGGCGTATTGATGCACATAAAATACACATCTGTTTCTTCATAAACATCACTCAAGTCAGTGGTGAAGAAAAGATAACGATTGTGCGTTTCCGCAATTGCAGATGCCAAACCAGGCTCATTCACGTAATATTCGATCTGCTCCCGTTCGCCGCTTTCATACGCAGCAATTTTCTTGGGGTCAATATCATATGCATACACTTCGTGACCCGCTTCTGACAAAACGGCCGCATGGGGCAAACCAACAAATCCAGTACCTACTACAACAATTTTCATAATTTACTCCTCTAAATAAACCGCAGAGACGCGGAGATCACAGAGAAAATGCGTCCAACTTGCTCGGCCTATAGCCGTAAGCCTGCGGATAATGTTTCTTCAAAAAAATTTGCCACAAATGGGCAATTTTCTCTGCTCACTTGTGGCAATTTGGAAAGTTCTAATTAATGTACCATGTTACACAATATGCCTACCCGCTTACAACCCTACTTTCCTCATACGAGTAAAGGGTTGACCAATGTCCTAAAGCAGCATGAATTGGCGATTTCTTCGATCTCTAACCACATGCATCATCTAACAACATCTTAGCTGTACGACGGCCGATTTCCACGGCAAAGTTTGTCCCTCGATCCCATGGATACACCTGACTCATGCTGGCAAAGTATAAATTAGGGATGGGGGTACGAATCGCAGGGATGTTCTGTGAATGATTGACAAAGGGGACAGGCTGGGCGTAGCTGGCGCGGAAAACCCAACTTTTACGCACCCACTCTTTTTTAAAGTTGGGATTGATTTTAGGCAGAGCCGAAAGAAACAACGCTTCCAATTCCTCTTTCGCCATGGTCATGTAGGGATGATCTGGATTGACGTAATCGCCACAATATAAAATATGATCACCCCCATAATGTTTACGATCAATATAGTTGGTGTGCTCAACAACAGCTAAAAACGGCAGTTCGTTTTTGCTCTTGTCGGGAGATTCAGCAGGGACATTAAGCCAATATGTTTTATCCTCGGCCATGAGCGATTCCTTCAGAGCAAAGGTCATCACAACCGCACCCATACTCTTCAAGTTATCTAATTGACCTAAGTAATTTTGGGGCAAACGAGGCGTCATTTTGTGGAACAGGTGCGGGGATGTGGTCACAATACAGGCGTCGAAGGGTTGTTCTCCGTCGTTACTGGTAATGAGAATACGGCCGTTTTCAGCCACATCAATCTTCTGCACAGACGCATTTAACAACAACTCACCACCAAGGGCAACAACACGTTCCGTCAAGCGATCGGTCAATGCTTGAAAGCCGCCTTCGAAGTAGCCCAGACGGAAGCTGCGCACATGCAAACGCGCCCACAACCAAGCCATATTCACTTGATCGTAATATTCGCCAAATTTGCCAATCAACAACGGTTTCCAGGAGACATCGAAGATTTTTTTGCCGTAGAATTTACGCGTCCAGGAAACGGCCGTATGTTTTTCCAAATACTTCCAAAACTTCGTAAACCGTAAAAAAGCACCAACAACCCCAAAGCGCAAGAAATCAAAAATATTGTAGCCAGGAAACTTAAACCAATCGACAGGATTACTGAAGGGATAAATCTTGCCTTCGTACAAAATAGAGGTACGGGGCGTGGGGAAATAGAGTTCCTCTTCCAGTTCCAAATCCTTAGTCAAATCAATAATGGCATCATCCGTTTCAAAAATATGATGATAAAACTTCTCTAAAGGCCACTCCCATGCTTCATCTTGAAACCCATTCGCCAAACCACCTGTGCGATCAGAGGCCTCAAAAATCGTAACCTCGTGATCCAATTCCAATAAATCATAAGCGGCCGTTAATCCCGCTAAACCAGCACCAACAATTGCAATCTTCATAAAATTATGCTTCTAAAGCCTCTTGTTCTTTCATATCCACTGCGTGACTAAACGTCGACCAACGCATCCCTGCCCGCGCCATGTAATACAAACCCCACAACGTAATTGGCAGCCACAACGCCGCATGCAATACCCCAGTATAAGCTGCTGCAATATCTTCTGGCACCCCATACAATGTTAAGACCCAAATACCTGGCCCATCAAACGTACCAATATATCCCGGTGCAGTTGGCAATGTTGTTGCCAAATTAACAACCCCATTCATCAACATGAGGGCAAAGAAGGTGACCTCAAAATCAAAGGCATGCATCACAAACCAATATTTCACTGTTTCCAATAACCAAATGACGACAGATGTTAAAAAGATCATCAACACACTACGAAAACTACGCAATGACTCTAAACCGTCTAAAAAGCGCTTGAGGAAAGTTAATAAGGGATGGTGAATTTTTGTAGGGAATAATTTATAGCTAATCCATTCAGCCAACGCATAAAAACGATCGGGCATGGCGGCCAGCCCAAAAAAGACAATCAGCGCCAAGAAGAAAGCGGCGCTGGCACCAATAACCAATGTACGAATGGCACCATTATCATCCCCGGGAATAGGTGTAAATGGCAAAGCCACGAAAACAAACATGAGCATAACCAAACCATCAAAGACCCGTTCAACAATAACGGTGGCTAAACTGGCACTCATGGGAATCTCTTCACGCTCACGCAGAACAAAAGAACGCAATACCTCCCCTGCCCGCAGCGGGTAGACATTGTTGCCCATATAGCCAATCACAACAACGGGAAATAGGCGCAGCAACGGCACATGCTTTAACGGCCGTAACATATAATCCCAGCGCCAAGTTCGGGCAACAACTGCCAAAAAATAAATAAGCACACCGGGGATAATCCAAAGATAATTTGCAGTACGGACATGCTGCCAAACATCCGACAAGTCTAGCCCCCGTAATGCTAACCACAGAAAAATAGCGCTGACGGCTAATCCCAGCCACAATTTCCAACGCTTTACAAACCAATTTTCACGCAAAATATTAGTCCTATTTCCAGCTGTCAGCCATTAGTAGCAGCTTTCAGCCTCATTCGATAATGTCCTCATTCTTTATACAGTCACCAGAGGCACAAGGCGCAATTGTACCAAATAGAAAAATGAACGTCGCCCATCCCTCCAAAATCTAATGTAAATCCCGCATTATCTCAAGCGCATCCAATAATGAATAATCTTGCAGAGATACGGCCGTTTCCAAATGTTCCCCACAAAACCAGGCTAACCCGTTAGGATGCCCTACCATTCCTTGCGGCAAGGGTTCATAATCGGCAAACCGTACCAGCCCGCCATCTTTACTCTCCGTCCGAAAATCCTTACCACAAAATTCGCAGATTGGTGGTTTCATTTTTTCCTCCATCATCGTGTAACTTTATTACTACCAATTTGCGTTATCCTATCATCAAATATGGCAGACCGTGAAAATTCATCTACAATTTATTCATCCTTCATCATTCATCATTCATCCTTTAGCTATTTAAGGAGATTCCCATGAACATAGGCACCCTGCTTCCCCGTCATGCACAATATCGTCCCAACCAGCTTGCTGTTATTATTGGTGAAACACGGCTAACTTTTAAAGAATTTAACGGCCGTATTAACCAAGTCGTGCACACATTTAATCAACTCGGTATTACAAAAGGGGATAAGATTGCGACCATCTTGCCCAACTGTCTTGAACAACTAGAAATCTACTGGGCTGTTGCCAAAACAGGTGCAGTTGTTGTGCCTCTGAGCCCCATGCTGCGCGGCACAGGACTCAGCCGTTTGATTAACGATTCCGACACGGTCGCTATCATCACCAACAGCGACTTCATCCCTCATTTAGAAAAAGTACGGGGGGAGATTACGGCCGTTTCCCACTTCATCCTCACCGACGACCACAAAGATGGCTACCGCAACTACCACGACCTGACCGACGACGCACCACAGAATGAACCACCTTACGTGGAAATCAGTGGTGATGATCCCTACAACATCATCTACAGCAGCGGCACAACAGGCTTACCCAAAGGCATTGTCCATACCCACGAAATTCGTTCATGGTATTGCGCCACCTTCTCTGCCTCCTACCGCATGAATCCAGAAAGCGTGATGGCCCATGCTGGCTCCCTCGTTTTCAATGGTGCATTTCTTACCCTCATGCCCGCCATGTTCCTCGGCTGCCCCTTCATCCTCATGGAGCAGTTCGATCCCACAAAATTGATCGACCTCATCTACGAAGAAAAAGTGACACACATCAAGATGGTGCCATCGCAAATCATTGCCATGCTGCACGCACCCAACTTTTCCTTCGACAAATTACAATCGCTGCAAATGTTGGGATCTGTTGGTGCGCCACTCCATTTTGAACATAAACAACTGATTATGAACGAGCTGCCCGGCCGTTTTTATGAACTGTATGGGCTAACAGAAGGATTTATGACTATCCTCGATCCTTACCAGTTTAAACAAAAACCCAACTCTGTCGGCGTTCCCCCTTCCTTCATGGAAATGCGCATCGAACGACCCGACGGTTCCCTTTGCGATCCACATGAAGTGGGCGAAATCGTTGGTCGTGGTCCGATGACCATGCCTGGTTACTACAAACGTCCCGACCTCACAGCCAACGCCATTCGCAATGGCT
>JBNKHS010000349.1:0-4821 GCA_050290485.1 Promineifilaceae bacterium (SeqCode)
CTTTTGCTATTTCAAAAACTTTAGCGTTTTCACATGATTGGTCATGATTTTTTGTTTTCGTTTTGTTCGGTTGCAACTCATGACCACAGTGTACGCAACGGCCGTTTCTTCTTGATCTGATAAAAGGTAGGTTTTCAAGGGTTGGGGTTAGCTTCCAAAACCAACCCTCAAACCTAACCTTTGTCAGATCAGCAGATCCTTTATAAACCCTATACTGGCCTCAATTCATCCATTCAACAGATTGATAACAATCACACATAGCTAAATATTAAGGAGATAAAAATGGCTAAGTATAGAAATAATTTACCTCAACTTTCTGGCGACTTATTCCTCACCGATGGCGGCATCGAAACAACCCTCATTTTCCATGACGGCTTTGACCTGCCCGAATTTGCTGCTTTTGATATTTTGAACCAGGCAGAAGGGATTGCCGCCTTGCGACGCTATTTCAAAACCTATGCCCGCATTGCCCAAGAAAATGAAGTCGGCTTCGTTTTAGAAGCACCCACCTGGCGCACAAGCTCTGTTTGGGGAGACAAGATTGGTTACACAGCGGAAGGATTGGCCAATGCCAATCGTCAGGCAATTGCCTTGCTAGAAGATATACGATTTGAACATGAAACGGAAAAAAGCAAGATGGTCATTAGTGGCTGCATCGGCCCTCATGGAGACGGTTATGTCATCGGCGATACGCTGACACCAGCGGAAGCTGAGGCGTATCATGCGGTGCAAATCGCTACCTTCCAAGACACCCAAGCAGATATGGTGACAGCGATTACGATGACCTATGCGGAAGAGGCAATTGGGGTGGCACGCGCCGCTCAAGCTGCTGGTTTACCTGTCGTTATCTCATTCACTGTGGAAACAGACGGCCGTTTACCATCGGGACAAACCTTAAAAGACGCTATCAAGCAAGTAGACGAAGCGACCAACGCAGCCCCAATTTATTACATGATCAACTGCGCTCATCCGACACACTTTGAAGACGCACTGGCTGCCGACGAAGCATGGACCAAACGCATTGGTGGATTACGTGCCAATGCCTCCAAAATGAGCCACGCAGAACTAGATGAGGCAGAAGAATTGGATGATGGCAATCCCGTAGAGTTGGGTCAACATTACCATGAACTGCAACAAAAATTAGGCCATCTCAAAGTAATGGGCGGCTGCTGTGGTACCGACCATCGTCACATTGAAGCGATTGCCAAAGCATGTGCTGCAAAACCTGAACCCGTTGCCTACTAAGCAAATTGAACAAATAATCCAAACCCTAAAAGCGATGAGCCAAAACTCATCGCTTTTTTTGCTGCTTACAGTCAAGCCAACTGTAAAAACATTATTTATGTCAAACAAAAATGGTCGATTGTGTAATAACTAAAAAGTAGGCCTCATTCATTATATGAAGCTTTGGGAAACTTAAGTACTACTCAAAGTATGGATCTCAGAACTGATTTTAAGTATGATAAGCAATACACATTAGCGCATCGTTCCAAGCCTGCCCGATTTATGTTTTCTAAATAACAGTCAAGATAATTGATTCAATTGCCTACATTGCAGAAAAAATCTTCATTGTGCAGCTTAAATTTTGTCAGTAATTGCCAGCGAATCAAAATAAAATGACAAGTAATGAACTTTTCTAACAAAGTTGCTTTGTATAAAAATCTTCCTGCTTTCCTCGGTGTCGTTACCGTTGTTACAGGTTGTGTTGTTCTCCTTGGTTGGCAGTTCAATATATTAACTTTGCAGCATATCCTATCCGGCCTGCCTAAGATGACACCAAATACGGCCGTTGGCTTCATTCTCTCGGGTCTTTCTTTAAGTTTATATAGTTGGGACGCCCAATTAATCAAAAACAAAAATCATCAACGCCGTTTAGCTCAAATATTAGCTATTCTGGTCATGTTGCTGGCTTTGCAAACAGTTGGCGAATATTTATTCAACTGGGATATAGGAATTGATCAATTGTTGTATGCCGATGCCGTAAATGCCGCCCAAACATCAATACCTGGCCGACCATCACCACATACGGCCGCAGCATTTTCATTTATCGGTTTTGCCCTCATCTTGATATATAAAGATAGTCCACATCGCCACTGGCTAGCCCAATATTGTACGCTCACTGCACTCTTTATTGCTTTACTCGCTCTGGTCGGCTATATCTTTCGTATCTCCTACTTCTTCCGTATTTCCTCCGATATCGGTATGGCGCTGCATACCGCAACAACCTTTCTCATTCTCGGGATAGGCATCCTGCTTCTTAATCCAGATCGTGGTTTCATGACAATCATCGTGGCTAACAACGCTGGCGGGAAGATAGCGCGACGCCTGTTATTGATCGCTGTTTTAGTTCCAGTAATCGTTGGCATCGTCAGTATCTTTGGCGAACGTGCAGGACTATTCTCTGTCAATTTTGTGCCTATATTGCTAACGGTATTAAACATTTATATCTACTCTGGAGCCGTATGGTGGATCGCACGATCCCTGAACCAAACAGAAGCACAACGTCAACAAATAGAAGAAACATTGCGCCTAAACGAAGAACGTACACGCTTAATTATTGAAAGTGCTCTCGATGCTGTTGTCACGATTAACAGCAACAGCATCATTATTGGTTGGAACTCTCAAGCCGAGATGATCTTCGGTTGGTCGCGTCAAGAAGCGTTGGGGAAATCTTTAGACATCATTCTGCCACATCAATACCGGGAAGCCCATCATCAAGGCATGCGATATTTTTTAAAAACCAACGAAGGGCCACTTTTGAACCAACGCTTTGAAATTACTGCCTTACATCGTGAGGGCACAGAGTTTCCTGTAGAGTTAGCCATTTCACCAATACCGATGCAAAATGGTGTTGTTTTTAGTGCCTTCATACGCGATATTACCCAACGCAAACGTTTAGAAAGCCAATTCTTACAAGCCCAAAAAATGGAAGCGGTTGGCCAACTCACCGCAGGCATTGCCCACGACTTCAACAACTTGCTGACGGTCATTACGATCAACGCGCAGTTTATGCAAATACATCTCCCTGAAGAAGGTCTACTTTACAGCAAACTTGATAACATCCTCAAGGCTGGCACGGGAACCGCCAACCTCATTCGCCAACTGCTGATTTTTAGTCGGAAACAAATCACAGCACCTAAAACAATAGATTTGAACACAGTTATCACTGAAATGAACCAACTGTTAGAACGGGTCATCGGAGAAAATATTGAAGTCACACTTCAACTGACACCCAATTTGTGGCCTATTAAGGTTGACCCAGCTCAAATGGAACAAATCGTCGTTAATCTAGTCGTCAATGCACGCGACGCGATGCCAATGGGTGGCAAATTGATTGTAGAAACAAAGAACATTGTTTTAACAGACATGAACAGTGTCAATTTTATCGATCTCCAGCCTGGTGAATATATTTTGTTAACTGTCTCCGACACTGGGGTAGGGATGAATAAAGAGGTACAAACCCGTTTATTTGAACCATTTTTTACCACGAAAGCAGTGGGCAAAGGCACTGGCCTGGGTCTAGCCACAGTTTATGGCATTGTCATGCAAAACAATGGCCATATTAGTGTCTATAGTGAAGAGAGAAAAGGATCATCATTTAAAATTTACCTGCCACGAAGTCAAGGAAGTGTTGAACCTACAAAATCTCCATCACCCTTAAGGGAAGCAGAGGGCGGACACGAGACGATATTGATCGTTGAGGATGATCCTAATATTCGCAAAATAATCAAAGACATATTGCAGGAAAAAAATTATACGGTAATCGATGCAGAAGATGGCGAAACTGCGCTACACTTTGCTGCACAACACAGTGGGGCTATTAATCTCTTACTTACCGATGTCATTATGCCTGGGATGAGTGGCAAGGCATTGGCTAAAAAACTAATTAAAAAATACCCGCACTTGAAAATTATATATATGTCTGGCTATAGTGAGGAAATCATTTCGCATCATGGTATTTTAGAGTCCGGCATCGTTTTATTAGAAAAGCCATTCAGCCT
The DNA here is from genome assembly GCA_050290485.1 of Promineifilaceae bacterium (SeqCode). Taxonomy (GTDB): domain Bacteria; phylum Chloroflexota; class Anaerolineae; order Promineifilales; family Promineifilaceae; genus JBNKHS01. The sequence continues at coordinate 4,002 of JBNKHS010000349.1, forward strand.
TGCAGACATGTTGCATAAAATACGCGAAGTTTTAGGATAAAAATCCATTCATTCCCCACACAAATTAACGGCAGCCATTCTTAACCACAATGGATTTTGATAAAAAGGAGAATGCAAAATGAATCATGATCTAGCGTTGCAAAAGCAATTGGTCAATATGTTGGTGCAGCGGCAAGCGCATATGCTTTTTGAAGATGCTGTGGCCGACTTTCCAGTCGAGCATATCAATACACGTCCGCCACACCTTGATTATAGTTTTTGGCACTTATTGGAACACATTCGCATTTGCCAATACGATATTCTCGATTACATTCGCAATCCTGAATACGTAACTCCTGAGTTTCCCGCTGGGGTTTGGCCTGATAAAAGCGCAGAGTGTGATCAGGTTGGTTGGGAACAAACAATCAACCAATTTTACGCGGATCGCCAAGCGTTGGTCGATATTATCGAAAATCCAGAAACCGATTTTTATACTCCAATACCGCATGGATGGGATGGGCATAACATTCTCAGGGAAATTTTGGTCGTCGCTGATCACAATGCATACCATATTGGTGAATTTGGAATTTTGCGTCAGTTAATGGCGTTGTGGTGACGACAAACCATCCGCTTCGCATAGTATTAATAGACCAGATATTTTATGCGCCAATAAAAAACTACGGGGCTCTTCTGATGAAAAAAGAGCCCCGTAGTTATTACACAACAATAAAAACAAACTTTGTCCTAATCGGGTATGGTTGAATCATATAAGGGGCCATCATCAAATGCAGCAACATCACCACTTTGATCGTGCGAGACGATAGGTACCATGATTTCACCA
>JBNKHS010000350.1:0-4812 GCA_050290485.1 Promineifilaceae bacterium (SeqCode)
CTTCAGCAGGAAAAACGGTGTCTAAATGGGACACAAAACCCAGTGCTTTATTGGAACGGCCGTTTCGCGTCAGCACCAAATGTTGACCGTAATCTTCATTTACAGAAGACACAAATTCAGCCGAAAATCCTAACTCGGCGAACAATTCGGCCGTTAATTGTCCTAACTCGTTAACCCCTGTCGGATTGGCCGTAAAACTGTTAATGTTCACCATTCTTTCTAACATCTCTAAATAAGACGGCATCTGTTCTTCTAAATAAGAACGCACTGCCGACCACACTACCATTTCAGACATTGTTTGCATACTCCCAACACATTGAAATAACAACTACACAACGAGACCTGTTAAACCTTATCAATAGTTGCGTAGTCGTGGAAAATAACGGAAATTTTGCGTCTGTTATAACATTGTGCGTAGGGGGAAACAACTTTACCCATAATCTATCAAGCAAGATAAACCATAAAAAAGAGGGCCAAACAAACGTTCACCCCTCATTCTTCATCTTTTATCCTTAATAAAATCACTCAATTTCTTGTTGTTCAATGATGGCAACGGCAGTAACTAAAAACACAACAATCAATACAACTCCCAAAGCTACCGCACCACCATTCGCTGGCATCTCCACATCCAATCCCAATTGGCTAGCCCAGGCAATTAGACCAGCCGGCATCAATGCGCCAACTTGTGGGATACTGCCCGCCATCAACAACAAAATGGAGCCAACTAACCCAATGCCTGCCCCTGCGGCCACAGAGTTCGCCCATGAGCTGCCCATCAACGTTACCGCTGCATAAATTAACAGCCATAACCACAACAAAAGTGCGCCAAAAATGAAGGGGCCAGCCACCAATGGTTCAAACAACACCATCGTGTAATAAAACGTACCGATAGCCGCCAAACCGACAGCCAACAGGTAGACCAACGCTTGCGCACTGAATTTACTCAACACAAAAGACCAGCGCGTTAACGGTTTGCTTAAAATCATCGCGGCGATCCCTTTATCTTTCTCGCCAGCAACCGCCCCCATCCCCAACAAGATAACCAAAATGAAGCCAAATTGGGTGATATTTTTAATGTATTGCCCCATGGCATCCGCTGCCGTTGGTTCTGGAATCAGCTCAGCAAATTGCTCGGCTCCTTCAATACTTGTCAACAACTCAGGTGTGAATTTAGCAACCAACGGTGACATCAATCCAAACAGAAGGAACACAGCACAGACGACAATAATTCGTTTGCTGTGCCACTGTTCGCGCAGCTCTTTTGACAATGCGGTACCAAACAAACGCAAATCAGTTCCCACTGAGTTGAGATACCTTGTGGGCTTAACCTCTTTGGGCCATGTGCGCCACAGCCAAAGCGCCCCCGGTAACATCATCACAAACAAGAGCGCTTCAATGAAATAGACATTTTCTATGTGTTGGGGAACAAATACGGCCGTAAAATCAAACAACGCATGATATAAAATCCCGATCACAATATAAACCCATTGGCGATACTTAAACGCCTGCCACACCATCACCGAAATGGTAACATGTAAGGTCATCGCAATGAGCCGTTCAAACAAACTCACAAAGGGCAATAACAGATTGGCATCAAAGGCAGCCAACTGTTTGGTTACCGCACTGAGTTGCTCTGCGGTTAAATCGAGAGAGGCTAAATCAGTGCCTTGCAGCGCCAGCAATGACGTCAGCGAAGCAGCCGTTAAGACCGCACCAAAAAGCATAGCTTCAATGCCACCATGCCCCAAACCAACCATTACCCCGTCGGCATGATTTTCGGCCGCTTTGTAACGGAACAACACAGCGTAGCCGATGACACGCGCCAATGTTTCACTAATGGCCGCAGAAAAGCCTAAGATTACGGCCGTTCTAATAAAGTTCGGATCATCAGCCATGATTGGACCAATAATCCCCACATCAGTCAGCCAATTGTTGAGCGGGATATGGTAAATTTGGGAACCAACAAAGGTTATCATCCCCACACAAAACAGGAACCAGGCGACAATATAGTTGCGCCGCAACGCAATGGCCAACCCAATAGGAATTAAAATCATGCTGAGAACAGCAAGGGAATATAACAAAATCGTCATCTTACACTTCTTCAAGATGCGTAATGCGTGATACGTAAGGATGTTTTTTATGCATCACGCATCACGATTCACGCTTTAATGTTCACTCATCGAAAGGAATATTTCTTCTAAAGAGGGACGTACCCATTCAAACTTTTGCAACTGCAATTGATGCTCAACAACAAGGGGTAAAATCGCTTCGTGGGCAACGGCCGTATCTTGAATAGTCACCCTTACCCCACCATCCACTTGCATAACACCACTTACCCACGCCAATGATTGCAACTGCGCAATAAAGGGTTCCAGTTTTACTGCGCTTTCTGGCAGAATGGTCAAGGCGACCACATCAGACACGTACCGATTCAGCAGCGTGTCCCGATCTTCAACCAGCAACAATTCACCTTCACGAATGATGCCCACTGTATCACAAACACGTTCCACATCGCCCAAAATGTGGCTGGAAAAGAAGACGGTCACCTGTCCACGCAGTTGGTCAATAAGTGACAACAGTTCGTGTCGTCCTGCAGGGTCGAGGGCACTTGTCGGCTCATCCAAAAAGAGGACAGGGGGATTGTGTAACATCGCTTGCGCAATACCCAACCGTTGAATCATTCCTCCCGAAAAACCACGAATTGTCCGTTTTGCTGCATCCGACAACCCAACCAGTTCCAGCATCTCGTCAATTCGCTTCTGGCGTGTTGCTTTCTCCATTTGGAAAATCTTGCCCACATAATCGAGGTAGGCAACGGGTGTCATCCATCTGTAGAAGGATGGGGCTTGCGGCAAATAGCCAAACTGGGCACGTGCGCCACTATCTGCTTGCGTCGTTTCTACACCGGCCACCCAGGCTGCGCCATTTGTTGGTTTTGCCAAACCAGTTAGCAAGCGAATTGTGGTCGTTTTGCCTGCCCCGTTGCGCCCTAAAAAGCCAAAGATTGCCCCATGCGGCACCTCTAAATTGAGCGGCTTGAGGGCATGCACGTCTTTATATTGTTTACTTAAATTCTGGCACAAAACGGCCGTTTCTCTATTCATCGCGTCCTAAAACCAAATACAAAATCGGGCCAATAAAGTTAATAAATAAAATGACAACCAACCAAAGCCACTTCGAGCCTTTGGTCTGTTCACGTCGTACCAAATCAACCAATGCGTAAATGACCAATGCCCATTGAATCAGCAAAATGGGAATGAGCAAGGGTAAAATATCTTTTAGTTGTTGTAGGTCTACAGCGTCCATACTATTTTCCTTTTTCGTGATGTGTGATACGTGATTTTGCACACATCTTCCGTATCACACTTAATGTTTCAATTTCCAATCCCGTAACCAGAGATTGTTGTCGCTAAAGTCGCGAATCTCTAATCTCTTTAACAGGATGTGTCACGAAACTCAATTTATGTTTAATACGGCCGTTTCCAGCTTGATTATTGAGTAATTTGGCTACAGCCGTTTGCAGATCAATTTGTAATTGATCAAATTCGGCCAGCGAAGCGTAAAATTCAACTTCCGTAAAGCCGACTCGATCAGCCAGCATGTCTACTTTGCCCCGCGTCGCTTCCGCTTCAGCCACGTATGCCGCGTATCCCTGCAAAACCGTCATGATGTAGGTGGTAAATAGTTCTAAATGTTCATCTCCAGTTAGATTCTGTACATCTTCTGTCGACAAATACGGCCGTTGTGCCAATTGATACTGTTTCTCTTGAATGCCATTCACCAATCGTGTCTCGGCGATCATCACCATCCCGCCATCCAGCAACATCTTGAGATGTCGATAAATGGATGATTTGGGCACATCTGGTAATTGGTCAGAAATTTCTTGCGTTGTCACTTTATCTTTGCCAATGGTACGCATAATTCTGAAGCGCACTGGATGCATTATTAGGTCACTTTTTCGCAATCAAATCACCCCTATTATCATTTTTAATAACGTTATGGATAATAATAATCCAAAGCGATATTGGGTGTCAAGCACCATTTCGAGGTAAACTTGGCAAATGAAAAAGAAGTGTAATGTGTAATCTATTGATACATTGTTGACAACTGCCCATGCCGCTTCATAATTCATCCTTCATCCCTCATAATTCAAAAGGAGAGTTACATGCCGGGTGTTATTTCCGCAGGTAGTCCCGATACCGCAAAAGCAGGAGCCAAAATTCTAAAACAAGGTGGCAATGCCATTGATGCTGCCGTCGCTGCTTCGTTTGCTTCATTTATTGCCGAAACAGGTGTTGTCAATTTAGGTGGCAGTGGAATAGCACATATTTATGATCCCCAATTTGGCACTTCACAAGTGTATGATTTCTTTAGCAATGTACCCGGTTTAGACGGCACATCCCCTGCGGCAATGGACTTTGAAGAGGTAATTATTGATTTTGGAGCAACGACGCAATCTTTCCATTTGGGACGTGCTTCCGTTGCTGTGCCCGGCAACATTCTTGGATTATGTCAACTAGCAAAGGATTGTGGGCAATTTTCTTTGCAGCAATTGCTGGAACCAGCCATTTCTCTGGCCCGCAATGGCGTGGCAATGGAGCCATTCCAAGCAGAAACTTGCCAACTGCTGTGGATGATCTATACACATACGGAGAGTATTCGTGCTGTTTTTGCCAAAAGTGGCGAGGTGATCAAGCCACTTGAACATCTATTTATCCCCGACCTTGCAGACACGCTGGAAACATTGGCCGAAGAAGGCGCTGCATTTGCGCGCAACGGCCGTTTAGCCCAAGCACTTCTTCATGATCAAGC
>JBNKHS010000351.1:0-4810 GCA_050290485.1 Promineifilaceae bacterium (SeqCode)
TCCCATTTTGACCAATGTAATGCGCCACTTTACTTACCGCAATGTTTTGGGCTATGTGGGCCTACCCCATTGGATCCCACTTCCGGGGAAAAAAGATTTCGTTACAGCCCAACAATTTTTACAAAAAATGGTCACTCTCAGCGAAAATCATCAAGGGGATGAAACCAATCTGCTCGCTATTCTCAAACAAAATGATAGCGGGCAAAATGCGGTTCATAACAAATTAGCACCTCTGCTGTTTGCCAGTTATGAAACAACAGCCACAACACTCTGCTGGTTTTTCTATGTTTTGGCAACGCATCCACAAATCGAATCTCGTGTGCGCCAGGAAATTAGCCAAGCTTTAGGAGCAGACGTTCCCAATGCAGCTCATTTGCCACAATTGACTTACACCAATCAAGTCATTGCCGAAGTGCTGCGCTTGTATCCCCCTGTATTTTTCTTGGGACGCGTCAATAGAAAGGTGGATACCATTGAGGGTTATTCCATCCCTGAAAATGCATTTTTACTGGTTAGCCCCTACCTTACGCAAAGACATTCTCAGTTTTGGGAAAATCCAACGCAGTTTAATCCAGAGCGTTTTTCACCATCTCAAGTGGAACAGCAACATACACACGCCTATTTCCCCTTTGGCAGTGGCCCCCATGTTTGCATCGGGCGACGCTATGCGTTGACAGAACTGCCCTTGATCATTAGTATGTTACTGCAAAAATTTGAATTTAATCTTGCGCCAAATAGTGAAGTTAAACCACGCCCCATGCCAACGCTATTGCCAGAAGGGGGCTTACAAATGTCAGTTTCTTTAGCTAAGCCAACAATTGCATCCCTAGGACTAACGTATGATATGGTCCATATTGATTCAAAATAATGGTAAGTAGTACACTAAAAATTAATGAGCAAAAGCACGCTAAAACGATATCCAATTAAAAACGATATTATCGTCGTTTATGCCAGTGACACATCTGACCATACATTAACAGAATGGTATGAATCTTCGATTACTGAAATGGACGCGTACACAGCACCTGTCAAACGGCTGTATGACATGCGCGATTTGCCCACGTTAACGATTCAAACAGTGCGCACGGCAATTAAGATTCGTCGCCATCCCAATGCTGATTTTGCCAGAACGGCCGTATTAACCAGCAACACCACCGTCTCCGCCCTCGTCAAAGCTTCCCTCTCCATCAACGCCGGTGGCAACATCCAACTCTTCACCGATTACGATGAAGCCGTAAACTGGTTGAATAAAAAAGTCTCATAATTTAACCGCATTCAAAAATAACGATATAATAGCCATCAGCTGACAGCTTTCAGCCATCAGCCCAAACAACCATCCATGCGATTTACAAACATATAATCCAACAACAAAACAAAGCTGAGTGCTGACGGCTAACCGTTGACAGCTCCCAGCCAAAGGCAAATACAATGAGCGACGATAAGAAAATCATCTATTCAATGATGGGGGTTGGCAAAGTTGTACCCCCCAACAAATATATTCTCAAAGACATCTCCCTCTCCTACTTTTATGGGGCTAAAATTGGCGTCTTGGGGTTAAACGGTTCTGGGAAAAGCACCCTGTTACGCATCATGGCTGGTGTCGATACGGAATATATTGGCGAAACAGCCATCTCTCCTGGCTTCACCATTGGCTATTTGGAACAAGAACCTCTTATTGACGAAGAGCGCACCGTGCGCGAAGTGGTCGAAGAAGGTGCGCAAGAAATTGTTGATGCCTTGCGCGAATTTGACGAAATCAACATGAAATTTGCCGAACCAATGAGCGATGACGAAATGAATGATCTACTCGACAAACAAGGCAAATTACAAGACAAACTCGATCACATGAACGCATGGGATCTAGACAGCCGCCTGGAGTTGGCAATGGATGCGTTGCGTACCCCGCCGGGAGACACGCCAGTCTCTGTTTTATCAGGTGGTGAGCGGCGTCGTGTTGCCCTCTGTCGCCTTTTACTGCAAGAACCGGACATCTTACTGCTTGATGAGCCAACAAACCATCTAGACGCAGAATCTGTGGCCTGGTTGGAACGTCATCTACAAAATTACAAAGGGACAGTCATCGCCGTTACCCATGATCGCTACTTCCTCGATAATGTAGCTGGCTGGATTTTGGAGCTAGATCGGGGACATGGCATTCCGTGGAAAGGGAATTACTCCTCTTGGCTTGACCAAAAGCAAAATCGGTTGATGCAAGAAGAACAAAAAGCCTCCGCGCGCGCCAAAACATTGCAACGTGAGCTGGAATGGATAAAAATGACACCCAAGGGAAAACGGTCCAAGTCACAAGCGCGGATCAATCGCTACAATGAGTTGTTGTCGGAAGAAAATGAACGGGCCAATGAAGATCGCGAAATCTTTATTCCACCCGGGCCACGTTTAGGTAACATTGTTGTCGAAGCGGAACATGTTGCCAAAGCATATGACGACAAATTATTGTACGAAGATTTAACCTTTACAATTCCGCCCGGTGCGATTGTGGGTGTCGTTGGTCCCAATGGTGCGGGTAAAACAACCCTCTTCCGCATGATTGTCGGGCAAGAAACGGCCGATTCGGGCACATTCAATGTGGGTGAAACTGTCAAACTAGCCTATGTCGATCAAAGCCGCGACACACTCGACCCTGACAAAACCGTATGGGAAGAGATTTCCGGCGGGGAAGATGTGATGGAACTCGGCCATCGCCGCGTCAATTCACGTGCCTTCGTTGGTCGCTTTAACTTTGCCGGAAGCGATCAACAAAAGAAAGTGGGGAAATTGTCTGGTGGGGAACGCAACCGTGTGCATCTGGCTAAAATGTTAAAATCTGGCTCCAACTTGCTCTTGCTCGATGAGCCCACTAATGATTTGGATGTGAACACCTTGCGTGCGTTGGAAGAAGCGCTAGAAAGCTTTGGTGGCTCTGCCGTCATCATCTCCCATGATCGCTGGTTCTTAGACCGCGTTGCCACCCATATTTTGGCATTTGAAGGAGACAGTGAAGCGTACTGGTTTATTGGCAGCTACAGCGAGTATGAAGAAGATCGCCAAAAACGACTTGGCGATGCCGCAGATCGGCCGCATCGGATTTCGTATCGTAAATTGCGCAGATAACGCAGGAGATTAGAGATTAACTTTCCAGAAAATCTCTAATCTCACAATAACAGGTTGTAAATCTCCAATTGTAAAGGCTGTACTGGATGATTGTTGATCCCAAACAATACCCAAGTCTTTTTAATGAGCGGGTTTGGCCTTGGGGACCAGTCAAAACAATTTTTGAACCGTCCACACCTCCTGTTGAACTGGTCAGTAACATCAACATTGTCCCTTTTGCTGAAACAGGGTGGCTGATTGTTCGGCAAGAAATTGGTTGGGGAATTGTTGGTGGCACATTAGAACCTGAAGAACATTATCTAACAACTTTGAAAAGAGAGTTGATGGAAGAAGCAGGCTGTGAATTACTTAGCTTTCAACTCTTTGGGGCATTACGAATGAAGTTCTTAACGAAACGGCCGTATCGACCACATCTTCCTTTCCCAATTTCCTACCGATTGTTAGGTGTAGGTCAGGTGCAACAGGTTACTGCTCCAAGTAATCCAGAAGATGGCGAGCATATATTAGAAGTGGGAACCTTTTCTTTAACAGAAGCATGTCAAAAATTGGCACAACGTCCAGATGATGGACCTTTAATAGCCGAGATTTATCAATATGCAGCAGCTTTTAAAAGATCAAGTGAACAAGAGGGGTGAATCACATGATTATTGAAATGGATCACATACAAATTGCAATGCCAGCAGGAAAAGAGAATGAGGCGCGAGCGTTTTACGGCCGTATTTTGGGCATGGAAGAGATTCAAAAACCAATCGAATTGAAGCCATCCGGTGGATGTTGGTTTCAGGCGGGTCTCTCCCAAATCCATTTGGGCATCATGCCTGAGTTTGCTCCCGCCACCAAAGCACATCCCGCCTTCTTGGTTGATGATCTCGAAGAACTGCAAGAGCAGTTAACCGCAGCAGGGATTGCCATCACACCAGATTCACGTATGACCGATGTGCGTCGTTTTTACACAAACGATCCATTTGGTAATCGTATTGAGTTTATCCAAAGTGGGGATGGCTTTAATGAGTAATTGGGGATTACAGAGTCTTCTTGAATGATTTTAACGCAAAGGTCGCAAAGGATGAAAGGGGCAAAGAAACACAAGCTTTACATCTTTTGCCTCTCTTGCTTCCTTACGTTACAAGACGTAGCTTGGATAATATCTAGTCCCCAATCTCCAATTTTTCGCTCATGCTATCAATGACACGAATGTATTCCATAGGTTCGGGGCGAATGCGATAATTGTCCGTCATGTTGATATAGATAATACGGCCGTCTTCATTGGTAATAATCACCGTGGGCAACACCGTCTCCGACTCATATCCTAACGGCTCGACAATTTTAGGCACACCATATTCATGGGCAATCCCCAACGCACGTGCCACTTGATTATCCTTATCCACTAAAAACTGCATCGGCACTTTAAACTTCTGCGCCAATTCGGCCGTATGTTCTTGCGACTGTGGACTAATCAGTAAAATTTGCACGCCACGCTCAGCCAACGCATGATAATTGGCAACAACTTCCCGTATTTGCGCCATACAAAACGGACACCAATTCCCGCGATAGAACATGTACAATACTTTTTGGCCATCGAGCGTTGAGGTACTGATTTTATTCCCCTGTGCATCGCGCAAGGTATGCGAGGGGAGCTTACGCCCAACGACGAGCTTAGGATTTAACGGCCGTTCTAGACGGGAATACCAGTTGACAT
>JBNKHS010000352.1:0-4800 GCA_050290485.1 Promineifilaceae bacterium (SeqCode)
ACAATGTATGTCCCGGACATAGGTTTATAGGGGAAATGTATGGACGGGACATAGGTTTCCCTCTGGTTAATAAGAATAAATAAAAAAGGGGAAATGATTTATATAATTTTTTTGAATAAGCGTTGAAGAAAAGTTTTTTTTGTTAAAGAAATTTTTTAGGTGGTGGACTGTAATATTTTACTACACGAACTTATGTCTAGGACACAAGCAATGATAGTGACGGAAAAAGAGCAAAACAAAATTGAGCAAATCCAGCCGACGAAAACTAAGTTGGTTTTTGATGTGGGGGTTCAGTATCGAGGTATTTATGCTGAACTGTTTTGGCGACCTTTTTGGGGTAACACCTCATTTACCTTGTATGACACTTTAATTTCGTTTGCCTCTGCACAGAAGATTAATGTCGATGCAGTGACGTTCAGCATAGACATACTGCTGATGATGCAGGGAGGGGGGACGCGTAGTACGTTGCTGGGTCGTGCGGCTTCAGGCCTTCGACGGTCACAAGAAGGTGCTGTTGCAGAACTGGTTGCACATCAAGCGCTCCGTCATTGGACAAGAGGGGAGGGGCGACAATTGGCACATGAATTTGAGGTGCTTCCCTGGTTGCCGGCGCTAACACCTTCACAGGCTAATCAATTACCTAAAAAGTTGATCCGGCAGCATGCCAAGTTTTTAGGTTGTTTGCCTTACTTCAAGTTGACACAATGGCGCAAAGTAGAAGTTGACTCTTACATCCCTGCAATGGTTGATTGCGTTGGGTATACGGCAGTTGTCCTACGGAGATAGAAATGAGTGATATTTATTTGGGCTATGAGGCGATGACTTTTTCTGAATGGATGTCTTATACAGATCCTTCATTTGTTTTGCCTAAGGAAGCTGGATTTCTGATGAGATTTCAACCTGTCAAAAATCGAGTGGATGCAGAGGTGTAAATCAAAAAATCTATTGCAAATATGTGCAATGTGTGGTATCATTCTGATGGTTGCAAAACTGGTCATTTTGCAAAATACACAACTAAAAGGAGTATGATCATATGGATGCTACTGAGCTTCTTGTAGCGCAAAACGCGCTAATAAAACAACAGAATAAACTGTTGTCCCAGTTATTGAATCACTCAATAAAACAGAACGCATTGCTAACACAAATTGCTCTTGCCACGCAAGAACGTGAGCCAGGCTACCGCCGACAGCTGACTGAGTACGCTCGTTTCGATTGGAACAGTATCGGGGCTGTTGTGCTGGATCGGGACGAGAGTGGTCCTACCAAAGTAGAGTGGGGTGGCCATCAATGGTTGAGGCGACATGCGAACCAATCAAAGTATGGTTCGGCTATTTGGTATTCTCGTCATGTAAGTGGGTCTGGGGAAAACGTTAAATATTACGAGCTTATCAAATTCGTAGATAAGATGGACGTGGAAAAGATGCCCGTCTCGATGCCACGGCAACCGGAGCCAACGCAAAGCCAGCCTAAAGATTGGCGTTCAGATGCAATCAGTTCGACTGATGAATGGATGTTTGACACTGCGTATCAAAAACACAAAGAGTACTTCAAGAAGCATGAGGATGTTGCTTCGGCACGGAAAGCTATTTGTGGTGAATGGCATGATGGTGCTGATGTCCAATATACAACGGCCGTATGCGATGCCCTAGATTTTTACGTCGAACGCATCACCGAATTAAAAGAACAACGAAAAGAAGATCCTTCATTGAAGATCAACGGCAGTGCCATTTTGGTACGAGCGCAACAGAAGTTTGAGGAGTGGCATGATGCAGTCCGCAATTGACGTTGGTAATAAAGTGCAGTATCCTGCCTCGCAAAAACAGAAAATGCGAGGGACAGAATTGACTTCATTAGACGAATTATTTAGTCGGAAAGAGGCTGCGGCCGCGATAGGTGTAAGCGAAGTAACGCTTAAACGCTGGCAGCAAGATGAAAAAGTTATCGGGATTGGAATTGGTAGTCGTGTGAACGAACAACATGGCGAATACTATCATACCGTAGCCTACACCCAACGGATGATAGATGAGATGAAGGCTGAAGCCTTCCCTGTAGAGCCAAGCCAAGAAGAGATTGATTGTGTTCTTGGCGGTGACGAAGTGGCTGTGATGTTAAATAAACCTCGTTACTATGTGTCCCAGCATTCCTCAAAGGAACCTATCATTCCACATAAAAAAGTAGGCAATATCTCCGTCTACATCAGAAAAGACGTGGAGGAATTCAAGAAAAAATATATTGACCTTATGGTCGTCGTAAAAAACGGCCGTGTAGGGGATTATGATCTTGCACGTGCAATCACTCAATATATGGAGCGAAATGAGCTTTCCCAAAATAAGGCATCTCAAGAGTTGAATTTCCCACGCCAATACATTGGGAAGATTTTAAATGGACAAGAGCAGCGTATAAAGGAAAGTGAGTTGGCGCGGTTGAAGGAGGTGTTTGGTGGCTAAACAATATAATCCTAAAACTGGGGCACGTGGGATTGAATGGTGCGACGAAACACGCAACGTGTTTGGCGGCTGTATTCATCGTTGTCGTTGGCTTATGCCTGATGGCAGTATGGCCATGTGCTATGCAGAAGATTTGGCCGAAAATGGGTTAGCTAAAGGTGGCTATCCTCACGGCTTTGAGAATCATTATTATCGAGAGAAGAATCTTGGCCCGCTGGTTGCTGGCCGTGAGCCACAACTTATCTTCATGGATTCGATGAGCGATCTCTTCGGGAACTGGGTGCCAGATGATCAGCTAGAAAAGGTTCTGCGTGCAATGGGGACTGCACCACGTCACACTTATCAATCGCTGACGAAGGCCCCGGGTAGGCTGAAGAAATATATGCATCTGTTCCCTCGAAATCTTTGGGTAGGGGTTTCTTCCCCTCCAGATTATTTCATGCCAGCAAAGGGGCATGTTGAAGATTTTGATGGTCTTGCAATGAAACCAGCAAACCCCATGCCAGAGCATGCCAAAATTCGTTTTTTGCAGAATACTTTGAGCATCTTGAAAGATGTCAAGGCAGCAACGGGTAATATCACCTGGATGAGCTGGGAGCCTGTTAGTTGGGACATGGCGCCGCATATCACAGTTGATATGATGCCTGATTGGGTGATTATTGGTGCAGCTAGCAAAGGGAAGAAATACTACCAGCCATTACCCGAACACATTGCGCCTTTGCTTGATTTATGTGATGCAGCGGGAACGGCCGTATTTTTCAAAGGGAATATCAAGCCGATGTTCGATGCACATGATTTAGGCTCGGCGCGACTGAACCGATGGCGTGAAGACTTCCCAATTGGGGCAAATGGACCGAGCGCAGCTGTAATTCAACGGCAAGAAATTGCCCATGAGAAGGGCTGGGCATTAAATACATTCTTGCTGAATTGGGAAAGAAATCACGCACCCGTAGGTAAACCAATACAAGGCTCTTTTTTTTAGTCAGCACCGGTTCTGAAAAATCCGAAACCGTGACGGAAAAGTAGTCTACCTCAATTCAGATAATTGGGAATTGTTATGACTGATGAAGAGATTGCAGAATTATTTATACAAGAATTGAGTGGAACCGATAAGAGCATTACAACTGTTCGCTACGATTATGAATTAGAGATCTCGGAAAAAAGAATACAAAGTGCTTTACAAGCTAGGGGTTTTTGGGTCTGTAAACAATGTTACGATTGGGCGCATTTAACCAAAGGCCGCTGTAAAGTGTGCAACGAAAAATTTTTTAACAGCACCGGTTCTGAAAAATCCGAAAAACGAGGTGGGAAATGATATTTACGATAAGTGGACATATTAATGGGGGCGAGGGAGAAACGGCCGTAATGCTAACCAAGTTGGCTGAACAGGTTTTGCTACTCGGTATGCCTAATAAAGTCACAATGGAAGGCGATGGTGTTCAAGTTACGGCCGTGTTTGAAAGTCCATGCATTGAGTTATTAGAAATGGAGCCACAACCAGTTATCAATGGTTCGCTGGTATTTTGGAATGGATTTATTTGGACAAGCAAAGGGGATGATGATCCACGAGCAGATGATGGGCCGTCAAGGCCATCACTGCACAAGATGATCACAAGGTGTTATGTGCCAGATGTTGACGGCAAAGTAGAGAAGCTTGGTATCAAGTGCTTAGGTGGTAGGTGGTATTGGCGTGTCGAATGGTTCGCGAAAAGTAATTAATGCGATTGTGTTTCGTAACACCAGAAAGAAGTTCAGCCAACGGCCATGTTACAAGTAAGAGCATATTTTTTTCAGAGCATCGGTTCTGAAAAATCCGAAAAGGTAAAAATATGGCAAATAACCAAAAGTTGATCGCAACAAGCCCAGATGATTGCAAACGTTACATCATCAAAGCATTGGAAAAAGCAGAGACCGCAGGTCATCGCTCACATACCGTGTTTGAAGATTGGCTCCAACTAGTTGAGGCCACTTTGCAAGAACTGCCCAATCAACTAAAAGCCAAAATGAACAACGAGAAACATATAGATTCTCCAGAAACAACTGAGTTGTGGGCAAGGATGCGAGTCCGCTATGGCAATGATGATCCGGAAAGATGTCGTCGTTACTTTGGGTATTTTGCCGAAGCATTTTCGTGGTTATTAGAGTCGACCACATTTGGATATACCGATGTCATTGGTGATACATACATGCTTTACGCTTATCCCAATCCAGGCACAGGCCAATATTTCACACCCTTGCCTGTAGCCAAATTCATGGCAAAAATGATTGTTGGGGATGGTGAAGCACAAATCTATAGGCGAATCCGTGAAGCGGCATATAAAGCAAATGAGGAATTTCCTTATGTACTAGCTAT
>JBNKHS010000353.1:0-4783 GCA_050290485.1 Promineifilaceae bacterium (SeqCode)
TTTGTACCGGGGCCAGCATTCGCCATTGATAAATAGCCTGTTTCATGTTTAAGTGGATTTCCCTTAAACTCATCTTCAAAACGATAACCTGGGCCCCCACGTCCAGTACCTGTTGGATCGCCACCTTGAATCACAAAGTTGGGGATAACACGATGGAACAAAACCCCATCGTAATATCCTTCACGGATCAAGAATACAAAATTGTTAACCGTTTTAGGCGCATATTCTGGATAAAGTTTTATTTCGATTGTTCCCTGCGTCGTTTCCATTACGACTTTGTAGCTTTTTTCGGGGTCAATTTGCATTTCCGGTGGACTATTCCATTGTTTAGCCATAGTAAGCTCCTTTTCTATACTGAATTCCGTTTATTATAGCATCAAATGATCCTCTAACGACCGTCTTATACAAATCAAACGTAAATATTTAGAATAGTAGGTTATGTGTGATCAAAAGGATCACATGCTCAAACAAATAATAATAAAACAGGAGCATGACAAATTATGCGACTTGATAAATTTACACAAAAAGCACAAGAGGCTGTACTTGAAGCGCAAGAGTTAGCCCAAACCTTTAACCATCCCGCCGTCGATCCGGAACACCTGCTCAAAATTTTGATGACGCAAGAGGGTGGTGTAGTCCCTTCTTTACTTAAACGCATTGGAACTGATCAACTGATGTTAGAACAAACAGTAGATCAAGCATTGGCCAGCAAGCCAAGAGCCACAGGAAGTTCTGTCAAGGTGGGTTTAAGTAATGCACTGACAGACATTTTGACTGAGGCAAAATCCATTGCCGGCAGCATGAAAGATGATTATGTGTCGACTGAGCATTTATTGATGGCCATGGCGCAACCGAAAGGGGGGCGTGTGCGTGAGCTGCTGGCGCGTCATGGTGTTGATTACAATGGAATTATCCAAGCGTTGGCACAAGTGCGTGGCTCGCAGCGGGTCACCACCCAAAATCCAGAATCGCAGTATGAGGCCTTGGTTAAATACGGCCGTGATCTGACAGAAGATGCACGCAAAGGAAAACTCGATCCCGTTATCGGGCGTGATGAGGAGATTCGACGCGTTATTCAAATTTTGAGCCGTCGCACGAAAAATAACCCCGTTTTGATTGGCGAACCTGGTGTTGGTAAAACCGCTATCGCCGAAGGGTTAGCGCAGCGTATTGTACGTGGCGATGTGCCCCTTGGCCTCAAAGATAAACAGTTGGTTGCGTTGGATTTAGGCGCATTGGTCGCTGGGGCTAAGTTTCGTGGCGAATTTGAAGAACGGTTGAAAGCGGTTCTGCAAGAAATAAAAGATTCAGAAGGGCGTGTTGTTCTCTTTATCGACGAGATGCACACTTTAATCGGTGCTGGGGCGGCTGAAGGGTCGATGGATGCCAGCAACATGCTTAAACCGATGTTGGCTCGCGGTGAACTCCATGCAATTGGGGCGACGACTTTAGATGAGTATCGCAAATATATTGAAAAGGACGCCGCTTTAGAGCGTCGTTTTCAACCCGTTTTTGTAGAGGAACCGACAGTTGAAGATACCATTTCCATTTTGCGTGGCTTGAAAGAACGGTATGAAGTTCACCATGGTGTACGCATTACAGATGGGGCAACAATTGCTGCTGCTACCTTGAGCCATCGCTACATTTCCGATCGTTTCTTGCCAGATAAGGCGATTGATTTAATTGATGAAGCTGCCAGCCAATTGCGCATGGAGATCGATAGTAAACCGACGGAACTGGATGCGATTGATCGCGATATTATGCAGCTGGAGATTGAGCGTGAAGCGTTAAAGAAAGAAAAAGATAAGGCAAGCAAAGAACGTTTGTCGAATCTGGAACAAGAGTTGGCCAATTTGAAGGAAGAAAGTATTGAATTGGCGGCACGTTGGCAAGCGGAAAAAGAAGGCATTGAGAAGATCCAGTCAATTAAAGAAGAAATTGATCAGGTACATATTGAGGTGGAACGTGCGCAGCAAGCAGCAGATTATCAACGGGCGGCGGAATTGCAATACGGCCGTTTAGGTGAGTTACAAAAAGCATTGCAAGCCGCAGAAACTCGCCTTGATACTTTGCAGGCTGATGGTGCCATTCTGGAAGAAGAAGTGCATTCAGAAGCGATTGCTGCCATTGTTGCTAAATGGACGGGCATTCCGGTAAGTAAATTGCTTGAGGGCGAAGTTGAAAAGCTCATCTACATGGAAAAACGATTACATACGCGGGTGATTGGGCAAGATGAAGCAATTAATGCGGTTGCTGCCGCCGTGCGCCGCAGTCGTTCTGGCTTACAAGATCCGAATCGGCCGATCGGGTCCTTTATCTTTCTTGGGCCAACGGGTGTAGGTAAAACCGAGCTGGCGCGGGCGTTGGCTGAATTTTTGTTTGATGATGAACAAAATATGATTCGCATCGATATGAGTGAGTACCAAGAGCGGCACACGGTTTCGCGCTTGATTGGTGCGCCTCCTGGCTACGTGGGCTACGATGAAGGTGGGCAGTTAACAGAAGCGGTACGTAGACGGCCGTATTCTGTAGTTTTGTTCGACGAGATTGAGAAGGCACATCCTGAAGTGTTCAACATTTTCTTGCAAGTGCTTGATGACGGTCGTTTGACAGATGGACAAGGTAGAACGATTGATTTCAAAAATACGGTCATCATCATGACAAGTAACATCGGTAGCCAATTTATTATGGAGCCGACAGAAGAGCACGTGATGCGCGAACGGGTGACAAATGCCCTGCAAGCCCATTTCCGTCCGGAGTTCTTGAACCGTGTTGATGAGATGGTTATTTTCCACCGCCTAGAAAAAGAGCACCTACATGGTATTGCCGAGATTCAGTTGGTGCATTTGCGTCATCTGCTAGGACAACGGGGCATCTCTTTAGAATTGACGACATCGGCTCTCGATTTGTTAATTGAAGAGGGCTACGACCCAATTTATGGAGCACGACCCTTAAAACGAGTGATTCAGCGACAGATTGTCGATCCCTTGGCATTAAAGCTTATTCAAAGCGAGATTGTGGATGGCGATCATGTGGTTGTGGATGCTTCTGAGCGGATATTGACATTTACGGCCGTATCCAATCAACTGGTTACTGCAGATAACATCTAAAAAACGGAAGTTAAAGTCAATTTATGAAAAGGCAAGCGAGAGCTTGCCTTTTTTATTGCTCCATAACAAAATGGTATACATGAATCATATGGTTAAAGTTAGCGGCATCCTGCGCAAAAAGGAGAAATAAATGAGTAATTTGGTAGTAATTACTTATCCAGATCAAGAAACTGGGCAAAAAGTTTTTGTGGAACTCGATAACTTACAAAAGCAACAACTTTTAACCTTAGAAGACGCTGCCCTTGCTTATAAAGATGGCAAAGGAAAAGTGAAAATCAAACAAACTTTGGAAAACCAGTACACAGGCGCTGCAGCTGCGTGGGGTGGCTTTTGGGGATTGTTGATCGGTCTACTCTTCTTGAGCCCTATCTTTTGGGGAGTTGTTGGTGCTTTGTTGGGCGGAATTCTAGGTAAAACGGCAGATATTGGCCTTGACAACAAATTTATTAAAGAGGTGGGCGAAAGTTTAGATCCGGGAGGTTCTGCCGTTTTTATGCTCATTATCAAAGCAACTGAGGATAAAGTCATTGAAGATTTACGGCAATTTGGCGGACATGTTTATCAAACTTCTTTATCTCAAGAGGATGAAACCTTGCTTAAAAAGGCATTGGAATACGAGCAAGTCAAAGCTGCAGTTGATGAAACCTTGGAATTAGACGGCTAATTTCATAGGTTGATGCTCGAAAACTTTATCAATAAATATAGTTAGCATAGTGTCTCATAAGGTTTCCAACTCATTTAATCTAGCGGTAGCTGAGCCTTTCGGCAAGTTCAAGAACTACCTGTCGAAGCCAAAACGATCTGTGCTCGAAGTTTCGGCTAGCCTCCAGTAGGCTCAGGCCTCGTTGGAAATACAAGCAAATTTTTATTTAGCGACGGCGGCGGCTGCTGGTTGAACCCGATGAACGCGAGCTGGAAGATGAGGAGCGAAAGCTTGATGATCGTGAAGAACTGGAAGATGACCAGCTTGATCTTGAACTGGATGAAGATGAACTACCCCAGCTCGATGAGCTGCTGCTTGAGCGTTGTCGCGCTTGATATCTCTCGTGTGCTTCGCGAGCAAGCTTTGCAGCCATCTCGGCACTTTTTTCCACATGGTTGGCTTCACGAATGATGCGGTTTAATGTTTCTTTGGTGGGCATTCCCGATACTAGAGGCAGCTTGGACAGTGTCGTTTGGGCTTGATGTAACTGGCTTTCACCTGCTGTACCCACACCGCCTTTTAGGCGTGTCGTTTCTGCATTTTTAATGGCGGATTGGGCCTTTTCTTTTGCTTTTGTCGCTTTGTTGAGCAGTTGCTCATACGCTTGTTTGGCTGCTTTGTTTTGCTTATAGCTATGGTTGATTGCCTTTTCAGCAACCTGGTAGGCGATGATTGCTTTTTCAAGGGCATCAGCCCATGCTTTATCTTCTTTATTTGCTGTTTTGGATGTTAGGATTTGGGCAACTGACCATTGTGCCTCTGCTTCTTTCGCTGAATCAGAAACGGCCGTTGTGAGCATTACTTCTGGCATTTCTTGGGTGGTTTGTAAAACATTTTGGGCTAAATCATCAACATGGAGCTGAATGTCATTCATTTGAGAGAGTAGTTTGTTAATTTGATCAACTTCGGTTAAAGCCGTGCTCTGCGCTTGCCGTGCGAGTTGGCGCACATGGCTTTGGGCGATGATAGC
>JBNKHS010000354.1:0-4779 GCA_050290485.1 Promineifilaceae bacterium (SeqCode)
GGAATATGGCAAGGTGCAGTGGGAGTATAAATCGGACAAGTAAGAACAGGTTGCAGGTTGCAGGTTGCAGGTCGCAAAAATGATAACTTGCTACTTGCCACTTGCCACTAAATTATTGTGGATTGTACTCAATCCGATTCAATCCTTTCTGATCCAAAATAAGACGTAAATGGCTATGCAGTTTTTCTTTGTGCGGATGCAATGCACGATAACGGGAAACAAGGTGCACATGATACACTTTGTGACATTCGGCCAAACAAAGCTGCCCATTTTTGAGATACGGCCGTAAATAGGTTGGTTCTGCCATTTTGCGTAAAAAGGGTCGGATATCGTAACGGATGATGTCGTTCAATCCCGCAATTTCTACTGCGTTGGCATATACGCGATCAAACGCCTTACGATAAAGCACAATATCCTTTGTGTAACAAATAATCGTCTCGCCACGCCAATCATTCTCCAAATCAGCAAGTAAATCTTTATTACGCGCTTTCAATACAGGTTTGGGCACTGACGCCTCAGTTACAAACGTAACCTTTTCGCGCAAAACACCTAATTTATACTTACCATCTTGGGTACGAATATCAATGCGGCGATCATATAAGCGTGTTTGCATCTGGGTAGCAAATAGATACCGCCCCAACTCTTTAAGGCGATCTTTCAACATATAGGCCACAACCAAAGCCACAAAAAAGGGGAACGTTAAATTGCCATAGCGCGATTGGGTATAAAAGGCGACAAGCGTAGCAAACACCATCGACAGCCCCGCCGCCAAGGCAAACAACATCTGCTCTAACCCCCAACCTTCCCGGCGCACATCTGTCGATAAATGCAGCACAGATGCAGCATACTTTTTCAACACAGACACATGATAGGTGTAATCTTCGTTTTTTGAGTTCTCTTCTAAAATGGAAGTATATCCTCGCGAACGACGATATTTAGTTTCTGCAGTCGTTCTTTGTTCAAGTTGATCTAAGTATTGTTGTTGTACTTTTCCTTTCAGTTCCAGCTTTACAATTTGGAATAATTCAACCAATCCTTCTTCGATCAACACACTAATCGACTCATCGGTTAAGTTGTACGCTGTAAAAACGGCCGTATCCAAGTTTGGCATATTGAATACGGCAAACAAATTACGATACCGTCGGCTAATTTCGGCCGTACCCGACAAATAAATCTCAACCAAATTTTGAATATTTAGATGAATCTTGCTGCCCGGCATCGCTCCCTCAATACGGTCCTCAATAAGCGTCAGATGATCACGAATAGCACTCTTCAAAATGGCACTCAACAACTTAAAATTCGTTATCAACTGATGCCGCGTTTCATCCCGATGCGCCCAATCGCTTTGGCTCGTAATCGTTTCAATTTGGCACAAAGGCGATTGTTCGTAGGAAAGCAAATCATGCAAATTTAAAGTCGGCGTTTTGAGACGAATATAATTCTTCACATCCCGATAAAATGCTTGCTTGCTATAGGTCTGCTCAGAAATATCTAACGCTTGGGGAATAAAAAAATAAGTTGCAATACGATAACGGGTCTCACTTTCGCCCGACAACGCATAATCCAACTTCATTTCAATTTGGTATTTATCATGAGGTTTTACGGCTTGCTGAATTGTTTCGATCATAGGTTCAATATCTCCTCTTGAAAATAGGGGAACAATCAGTCTACCACAACAAAGCGTAAATTCGATACCCAAATTCAAAACACCCCCCCTACGAAGAAAAAAATTGGGCTCTTTCGGATTTGCCAGGGTATTTGTCATTCTGAGTGCAACAAAGAATCCTTCACCTCTAGAATGCGTCACTTCGTTCAGTATGACATCAGGCAAACACCATGAGTTCCTAAAGAATCAAAACTTTTGTAAAAGAGGCGCATCCTCAAAACATGTTTATAATCTGCCCTCAAATACAAAATCCACTATTTTAGGAGAAGAAAATGGTCCACGGAACTCATAATGCAGAACATGATGAACGGAACGACTCCGTTCTCATTTATGTCAACGGTGAACTATTCCCGCGCAACGAAGCCAAAATATCAGTGTTTGACAGCGGCTACCTCGTTGGAGATGGGATTTGGGAAGCGCTGCGTCTCCATGACGGTGTTCTTGTTTTCCTTGACGAACATCTAGACCGGCTGTGGCAAGGAGCCGCCACCATTGGTATGGATGTGGGCATGACCCGCGAAGCGTTAACAGATAAGTTATGGCAAACGCTCAAAGCTAACAACATGCATGACAACGTTCACGTTCGCTTTATGTTAACTCGTGGTATCAAAAAGACCCCCTCACAAGATCCCCGTCTCACCATTTCTGGTCCCAATCTGGTCATTATTGCTGAATACAAAAAGGCAGATTCTACGAGCAAAGAAAAAGGCATTACCCTTTTCACCAGCACGATTCGCCGTGGTTCGCCTGATTATTTAGATCCCCGTCTCAACTGCCACAGCAAGCTGCACGAAGTGATGGCACTTGTACAAGCCATCGAAGCTGGCGCAGATGAAGCGTTGATGCTTGATATTCACGGCTTTGTGGCCACCTGTAATGCGACTAACTTTTTTATGGTCAAAAATGGTGAAGTTTGGACATCGACAGGACAATATTGTATGAATGGGATTACATGGAGCAAAGTAATCGCTGTGTGTAAAAAGCATGATATTCCTGTTTACCAAAAGAATTTCTCCCTGTTTGATGTTTATGGTGCGGATGAAGCGTTCGTAACGGGAACATTTGGTGGCCTGACCCCCGTTACCCATGTAGATGGCCGACTCATTGGCGACGGTCAATTTGGCGCGATGACGCGACAATTGCACAAGTTGTATGAAGAAGAAATTCATCTCGCAGTTGCGGATGCAAAAGCAACTATGTGATACGTAATGCGTGATACGTGATTTTCACGCAGCACGAATCACGCATCATGGAAGATAAAGATGTCAAAAGATCAAACAACCCGAATCTGCCTCTGGAGTGGCCCGCGCAACATCTCCACGGCATTGATGTACTCTTTTGCGCAGCGCAGCGATACGGCCGTTTTCGACGAACCCCTCTACGCCCATTACCTCACCCACAGCAACGCCCACGAATACCATCCCGGTGCGGAAGAAGTGATCGCGACGCAAGACAACAACGGCATGAACGTGATTAACGACCTTGTCCTTGGCGACCATAACAAACCCGTGCTCTTCTTCAAACATATGACCCATCACCTTGTGGAACTCGATTGGGCATTTATGGATCAAACCATCAATGTTTTCCTCACGCGCAATCCTGAAGAGATGCTACCCTCCTACGCCAAGCAAGTCAAACAACCAGCCTTGCATGATACAGGCTATCCGCAGCACCATGAACTGCTCCAATATTTACGCGACCGCGGGCAAAATCCGCCCATTCTCGACTCAACAGAAACACTCAAAAATCCACGTAAAGTGCTGACCGAACTATGCAACCATATCGGCATTCCTTTTGATGAGTCCATGCTCTCTTGGGAGGCGGGAGCCCGCCCCGAAGATGGCAGTTGGGCACAATATTGGTATGCAAGTGTGCACAAATCGACAGGGTTCTTGCCCTACTCACCCCAAAAGACGGTTTTTCCGGAAGAATTACGGCCGTTACTGACTGAATGCCAACCCTACTACGAAGAACTCGCAGCGCAAGCGATCAAAGCTTAACACGAGCAGAAGCAGGTGATTGTAGACGATTGCCTGCTTCTGTTCTGGTGCTTTTCTGAGATACGGCCGTTCCCCAATTCCCACCATCAAATGCCCAGCGTAGACAAATAAACGAAAAAGCATCCAGAAAACATCGCCTAGACAGACATTCTCCCTGCTACATTTACACAAATCAGAACAAAGCAAAGAGGTAATAAAATGGACATAGTCGCATTACTTAACGAAATTCAAGCGATTGCGCGCACGGGACTGCACTTTACAGAGGGCATTTATGATCGTGAACGATATGAACGTTTATTGGAATTGGCAACACAATCCTATGAAGCATTATTGGATGCACCAAGTGAAGAACTTAAAGCGCAATTCCGCAAAGAAACAGGATATATCACGCCCAAAATCGGCACGGATGCAGCTATTTTTAATGAGGAAGGTGAAATCTTGCTCATGGAACGTGCCGACGGCACGGGTTGGTGTTTGCCATGCGGTTGGGTGGAAGCCAATGAACGGCCGTATGACGCCATCATCCGCGAAGTCAAAGAGGAAACAGGGCTCAATGTCAAAATCACCCAATTCGTCGGTGCATTTACGCGCAAAGCCAGCGCTAAAAATGGACCACACACGATGGTTGCCCTCGTTCATCTTTGCGAAATCATCGGTGGCGAACTCACTTTATCCCATGAAGGCGCTGCCCTAAAATATTGTCCTATTGATGAAATGCAAAATTGGCACCCCAACCATGATAAATATGCGCGCGTCGCTTATCAAATGTGGCAATCAGATAGGTTGCTCCCCGCTGTCTCTGATTAAAAATCGCTCCGAAAAACCGCAGAGTACGCGGAGATCGCAGAGAAAAATCTTATTCTCCGTGAACTCTGTGGTCTCCGCGGTTAATTTTAGGATAGACACTAAATAAGTGCGTAGTGCGTAGTGCGTAGTGCGTAGTGCGTAGTGCGTAGAATGATTTTACTTACGCATCACGCATTACGCACCAAAACACACTAATCTTTTAGCTTAACCACCCACTCATAAAACGATTCCATTTGCTGCCCAATAAATTGGCGCGTGGCCTCATCCCTTAACACACCATCCTCAATTTTGTCCGGCAATTTGGGC
>JBNKHS010000355.1:0-4777 GCA_050290485.1 Promineifilaceae bacterium (SeqCode)
GCCCTGCCAACCATAAAAGGGAAAAATTTCTGTTGCGAAAAGTAGCTGTCATCAGGTGGTACCTCCAAATTTATTGGTTTCATCTTAAAACAAACACGGCCGTTTCGCGTCACCGCAACAGGTGATATGTGGGGGGTGAGAGGGGGTGAAATTTTTATTGTGGGGGGGTGAGAAGATTTAATTCTCGGGCAAGGGCAATCGCTTGTGTACGACTTTCTACACCTAACTTACTGTATAAATTTTTAATATGAGTGCGCACTGTGTTTTTGGAAATGACCAACGCCGTTTCAATTTCCTTGTTCGATAAGCCGGAAGCAATGGCGTGCAGCACCTCAGTTTCACGTGACGTTAGGTGAATATTATTTTCTTGGGCAGAAGAAGTAACTGGAGATGGCGGAACGGCCGTATCTTCTTTCTGTTCAAACGCTTGCAGCAACCGGGCTACATAAACAGGGTTTAGCGTGCGCGACCGCTGCAATAATGAAGCCATCGGAGCGCCAAATTCCACAAATAAGCGCACTAAACTGGCCGCCTCAGCTAAGGGGAGCATTTGGGCCAATGCGGCTTGCGCTTCGTTTTCTTTACCAAGCCAATCAAGAACCAAAGCACGAATGCCTAAATTGGTAATTAAACCAAATTGATCTTGAACTTCTGCGGCAAGCTGAACCATACGTTGATTTAACTCTAAAACAGGAAGCGCCCCAGCTTTCTCGTTTAAAACCCGACTTTCTTGCAAACGAATGTGACATAGCGTTTCATAGCGTGAGAATTTATCAAATGTAGGCAAATCATCGAGAGACAAATTAGACGCATTGGCCCAACGAACGGCCGTATCTAAATCACCAGACAACCAATGATAATAAGCCGCAACTGCATCAAAAGTCTCCACTACATTTTCCATCTGACTACGCTTTGCATATTGGCCTAGTGCCTGCAAAATCTCCCCAAGCGCACCCTTATCACCACGGACACATGCAAACCGTGCTTGCATCAAGTGAGAATCAATCACAACATCAGAAATTGCTGTCCGCCGTGCAAATTCCCGTGTCTTTTCACCATACATCACAGCACTCGTCATTAAATCCCACTCATAATGAATACGAGCCAACTGACCATACAATAAACCGACAAAAGGATTCATCTGCTGGCCCATCTCTTCGGCTAATGCTACCCCCTCCTTACAAATTTGCTCAGCATGATAAAAATCACCCTGTGTCATCGCCAAACTTGCCTGCAATTGGATAGCTTGCAATTCCATACTTAAGGTGGAACGTTGAGTGGCCCCCAACTTCTGTCGCATCTGTTTCAAGGTCTGTGCAGCCAAGGCAATATGCCCTAAGCTACATTGATTAACACCGACCTGCATATAGGCCATCGCCATAAAACCACGATCTTTCTGCGCCAGGTTGGCCACAGCTTCTTGGGCTAACTGCAAGGCTGTTTCATGATCAGAATTTTTGTTACGCAATAATATTGAATGGAACAATGCGCGCTCTCCAACAGTTGATGGATCGTTGGCAATCAAGTCCAAATAATATTCAACCTTTTGTGTATCTCCCACTAACAAATGGGCACCTGCTGCAAAAGTGGCCGTTTGCGGATATTGTTGCACCA
This sequence comes from Promineifilaceae bacterium (SeqCode), assembly GCA_050290485.1. Lineage (GTDB taxonomy): Bacteria > Chloroflexota > Anaerolineae > Promineifilales > Promineifilaceae > JBNKHS01. Next base: position 1,615 of record JBNKHS010000355.1, read on the forward strand.
TAGCAGTCGGTAAAGCATCTACCCATTTTTGGATAAGTTCAGGACCTCCTTGATCAAAAACGGTATGAATGGGCAAGGAAGCAATGAGTTGGGCTGTGTACGCATCATCAGGAATTTGACGGGCATGCGTTATCGCCTCTTCAAATAATTCTTGTTTCTCAAACCATTGAGCCGCTCGACGATGGTATTCAGCAACGGCCGTTTCAGACACATCCCGCAACAATCGAGAACGTAACAGCTGGGCAAACAGATGATGATATCGATACCAAACCCGTTGACCATCCAAAGGAATTAAAAATAAATTTGCAGATTCCAATTGATCCAATACATCCTGACTATGGGTGGACGCTAGTAGATGGTCACACAAGTCAGCATTAAAGCGTTCTAAAATCGATGTTTGCAATAAAAATTTCTGTACAGTTTCAGATTGTTGTAACAGGACCTCTTGTAATAAATAGTCAGCAACTTGGCGTTCATTGCCTGCAAAATTTTCTACAAATTGGGCAGCATCTGCACCTTTACGAATGGACAATGCCGCCAACTGCAATCCAGCAACCCACCCTTCCGTTCGTGTCTCCAATTGATTTACGGCCGTTTCATCCAACGTCAGCCCCATCGTATTTTGGAAAAATGCAGTTGCCTCTTCTGTTGAAAAGCGCAAATCTGCCGCACGCACCTCGGTCATCTGCCCACGTACGCGCCACTTTGGCAAAGACAAGGCGGGATCTTCACGACTGGTCATCACCAAATGAATATGTGTTGGCATGTAATTCAACAAAAAATCAATGGCCGCATGAATGATCTCATTTTCAATAACATGATAATCATCTAAAACCAATACCAATGGCGTATTTTCCATTGCCAATTCATTGACCAATGCTGGAATAATATCCTCATCTTCTGGTGGTTGTGTTGAATGTAAACTGGCAGACAACCCTTGACCCAATTCGGGGTAAATCGTTTGGATGGCAGCGAGTAAATAAGTGAAAAATCGGCGCGGCACATTATCATTTTCATCCAACGACAACCAAGCAATTGGTTTATCTTGTTGTTGTAACCAATGGGTAACAAGCGTTGTTTTGCCAAAACCAGCAGGGGCAGACACCAAAATTATCTTTCCCTCAGCACCTCGATTCAGATGATCCAACAAGCGAGGACGCGGCACCAATAACGGCCGTAATGGGGGAACAAATAGTTTCGTGCGTAAAATTGTAGCAACCACCCTTCCATTGTAGCAAAATAGTGCAAAAAACCATGTTCTGTCACCCTATTAACCACCCCAAAACAATATTTTTGATGAATACCCATTTGTTATTTGGCAAAAATCTGTTACGGTATAGTTACTGTAATTCATCAATAATAGCGGGACATCTCACGAAAACCCTTATGAATTACATTGTGAAAGCGCCGCAATCGCGTTACCTTTCCAAAACACTTTTGCACTTTCACAACCAATCACGCGAGATAAGATCTGTTATCTCAAACCATTTCCCTTCACAAAAAAACCGCGACAAGTCAATTGGATTTCATGCAATACAAACATCGTGGTTCCCCAATGAAATTCACAAGATTCTATTCAACCAATTAGTGAAACCGCAAAGGTTTTTTGAAATAACAAACGGTGATTTCTACGGTTTCACAAAGCAATTGAAAATTGCAATTCACAATTTTTACTAGATTCATTTCAAAATAGCTTTTGTGAATTACATTTATGTTCGAGGTAATCATAATTAACAATGCAAAACATTCGTTTGTTCTCATCAGACTTAGATGGCACTTTGCTTGGAGATCAAGCATCTGCCCATCGCTTTAAACGACTATGGGAAAATCAAGACAAGGAGAAACGGCCGTTACTCTGTTACAACACCGGTCGCTTACTCGACGACATTAAACAACTAATCGACAGTGGGCAGCTGCCCCAACCCGACTACATCATCAGCGCTGTGGGTACACATATTTATGACTACACCAGCCACACCACCATGCAAGAATTCTTCGAGATTTTAGAGGAAGGGTGGGATATACAAAAAGTCGAAGAAATTATTAGCCAACTCGCATTCAACATCGAAAAACAACCAGAACATTACCAAAATGCCTATAAATCCAGTTGGTATCTATCCGACGCCAACGAAGAAGATATACACCAATTACACAAAACGTTAGAACAAGCCCAACTCTACACCCATGTTGTTTATTCCAGCGGGCGGCATCTAGACATATTGCCCAAATGGGCTAACAAAGGCAACGCGCTGCAATGGCTGCTGCGCAAACTCGACTTACCCGTCTCCGCTGCCCTTGTGGCCGGCGATAGTGGCAATGACAATGCCATGTTTTCACTCAAAGGTATTCATGGTATTGTGGTCGGTAATGCCCAGCCAGAACTGCTCAAATATACAGAAGATCTCAACATCTTCCGGGCCATACCTCAGGATATTTGTGCAACGGCCGTTATTCAAGGGCTCATTCATTACAATATCTTCAAAGAAGAAGATACCCTCAGTGAAGAGTTGTCCGAGTCTGCACAACTCTATGAATCATTACGCGCTTCTGGGGAAGAAGAAACAGGCCCGCTCACCCGAGAACAGTTCGAACTCATTCGTCAGGGCTACCACAAAGCAATCATCGCCCTCAAAAAAACAATCACCCCGCTAGGCTTTTCTGCCTGCTCCCTCACCGATAACGACACCAATGGCACTGATGAAAACTACTACAGCGTGTGGGCACGGGATGGGGCCATCACTATTATTGGCTCACTGCCCTTGCTTACCCAAGACGATGAGATTCATCAATGCCAGCGCCAAACGTTGATCACCCTGCTCGAAAACATTTCACCGAATGGGCAACTCCCCGCCAACGTGCGCATCGCTGATCAACGTCCCGACTATTCAGGCGTAGGCGGCATCGCCTCCATCGACAGTGGCCTGTGGGTCATCATCGCCTTCTATGCGTACGTCTCTACCACACGCGATCTCGATTTCTTACGCACATACATTCCCCAATTGCAAAAGGTCATGGATTGGTTAAGTGCTCACGACAGCAACAATGACGCTCTCCTCGAAATTCCAGAAGCGGGTGATTGGACCGATCTTTTTGGGCGCAGTTACAATGTCCTCTACGATGAGGTTTTGTGGTATCGCTGTGCTGTCTGTTACGGCCGTTTACT
>JBNKHS010000356.1:0-4770 GCA_050290485.1 Promineifilaceae bacterium (SeqCode)
GTGCCCCAACCCCCATCAATACAAGTACGCTCATAATGGCTTCTGTGGCATAAGCATTACTACTGATGGGGTCTGAGGCAAACACAGCCAAGGCGCGTGTTTTGTCTAATCTTTCATGAATTTCTTGATGCGTTGGAAACGGTTTCCCAATTAAAACACGTTTCAAACGCGTAGTTGATACGGTCACAATGTAACTCCTTCATTCCAAGTTTATAGATGTCGCTGCTTGTTGCATGCGGTATAAGTGGGATATGTGTAGGTTCGTGTTTCGTCACATAAGCTTTTTGAATCAAGCTGTTGGTGTGAAACAGTTAAGCTGAAGCAAATTGCCGCAATAGATGTCCATCATAAAGAAAGTTGCTTCAGTACTAAGCTGGGGTAAAGGCACGTAATAACGAAGCCAATAATGATAAGAGGAAAATAGCGAGTAAAACGAATGAGATAATTTTTTGATTCCGACTTGCTTTCATATGTCTTTGACCTTAATTTAAGTCACGATGCTATTTCAATTCCTAAAGCAATCTCTATCGTGACAAATTTCATTGGCGCTATTGTAAACAGTGATAAATATAGGGGCGTCAGGCAAATAGTGGCATTGGCATACGTCAAATGACGGCTTTCGTTTTATGTGATTGCCGTCATTTGTTGTATAAAATTTCCATTATTCGCTAGAGGAACGGCCGTACAAGATAGCCTAAGATGGGTGGCGCATTCAATATAATATTAAAGTAGAGAAAAAAGATAAATGGCAATCCAAAATATAAACAGTACAAGTAGCACAAAATGGACACGAACGACAACTTGGGAACATTTGCGATCCCCGGAAGCCTTACTGATTGGCTCCGCCATTTTAGTCGGATCCGTGACAGGCATCAGTGCCGTCATTTTTATTTGGTTATTGGCAAAAATTGGCGCATTTTCAAATTGGATTGAAGCCAATACAGGGGGTATTGTTGGCGTCTTGCTTTTCATGGGCGCTGCTGGGGCTCTTGTCGGTTTCCTTATTGATCGTTGGGCTAGCGAAGCCAAAGGGCATGGTGTGCCCGAGGTAATGGAAGCTATTGCCTTGCGTGGCGGGCGCATTCGTGCCCGGGTTGCCGTCGTCAAAGTCATTGCCTCCTCGATCACCATTGGGGCGGGCGGCTCGGCTGGGCGTGAAGGGCCAATTGTCCAAGTTGGCTCCGCATTGGGTTCTGTTATTGGGCAAAAGCTTAACTTCTCTGAAGAGCGTATTCGCACATTGGTTGCATGTGGATCGGCAGCGGGAATTGCGGCAACGTTTAATGCCCCCATTGCGGGTTCTATTTTTGCTTTAGAAGTTATCTTAGGACGCTTTACCGTCCGTTATTTTGGAGCGGTCGTCATTAGTGCTGTTTCCGCAAGTGTGGTCGCACAGCAATTTTTAGGGAATCAATTTACGTTTTCGGTGCCATCTTATCAACTCAATCATTTGGCGGAACTGCCCATTTATATTGTGTTAGGTGTTTTATCTGCATTATGGGCTGTGCTTTTTATTCGTATTTTGTACAAAGTAGAAGGGTTTTTCGATCATTGGGCAGTTCCCTTACCGTTGAAAACATCGATTGGCATGGTTTTAACAGGACTGACCGCTTTAGTGATTGTCGATAAAGGTGTGCTCGGTTCTGGGCTGCACATGATTGAGGAGGCGATTGCGGAAGATGTCACGTTCTCATTACAAATTTTAGCGGGCTTGCTGGTTTTGAAATTGCTGGCAACTACCTTTACGTTAGGTACGGGAAATTCAGGTGGTGTATTTGCGCCTTCGCTGTTTATGGGGGCTGTCTTGGGTGGTATTGTTGGCTCCATTGCCAATTTGGTGTGGCCGGAGATCGCTATCCATCCGGGAGCATATGCCTTGGTAGGGATGGCTGCTGTTTTTTCTGGGGCGGCACGGGCTCCAATTACGGCTGTTCTCATTGTTTTTGAGATGTCAGGGGATTACAAACTCATTTTGCCACTGATGTTAGCAACGGTTTTATCTACCTTACTGGCTGAGCTTCTCTTTAAAGATTCTATTTACACTTTAAAACTTACCCTCAAAGGCATTCATCTTGACCGGGGGCGAGATGAGGATATTATGCAAGGGGTTTCCGTACAAGAAGTTATGGTCAAAAAACCGCACACGATTCTAGCAAGCGCCTCGCTCAACACGCTGCTCGACATTTTGACAGACACTCATCATCATGGTTTACCTGTACTCGACGAAAACGGCCGTTTATGGGGCATCGTCACCGTCAGTGATTTAGACACTATCCAAATGAACAATACCGATATTGATGGCTTAATCGTGGCTGACATTGGTACACCGTGCGAACGTTTGGCTGTTTGTTACTCTGACGAATCCATCGGTCAAGTCCTGCGCCGCATGAGCCGACAAGGATATGGTCATTTGCCTGTTGTATTACGCGACGATCCACAACAATTAGAAGGGTTTATCAATCGGGCAGCTATCATTCGTGCTTATGATGTTGGCCTGGTACGGCGCGCCGATTTGCAAAACAAAGCCCAACGTTTGCAGCTAAAGAATGTCGATGGTACCGAATTTTTGGATATCATCCTAACCGAAGATCATCAAGCGGTAGGGCAGACCATCCAACAAATTGCCCACAACTTACCGCATGAATGTGTGCTTGTTTCTATCCGACGAAACGGCCGTTTACTTATTCCCCATGGCGACACAATCTTAATGGCCGGGGATCAAGTGACCGCCTTCATCCAAACAGAGCAACGCACCCAACTACAATCCTGTTTACACTATGACAAAGCATCTAGTATAGAAACAGAGAAAGTTTAAGGAACTTACCGAAACTATCCCCCGAACTGCAAATGGCACGGAGAGCGAGATTGACATCTCTATTCTCTCCGTGCCATTTGCAATTTTTTGACAGATATTGAGGCAAACTCAACTCAATTTGTAAGATGTTGCTTACTGCTCCCCTAAATATTTTATACTGAACACAATCGACGAAGGAAAGTTCATGAGCGGCTGACGAACATCATGAACAATAATATTTATCCACAGACTTCGCAGATTAATGTGAAATCTTTTTCTCTGCGCACTCCGCATCTCCGCGGTTTATTTTCAAAGGAGAGATCCTATGCAACACAAATGGCGTACTCTTTTGCTCTTATCATTGGCAGAACTCATGGCCATGGCTGTTTGGTTTTCGGCTTCCGCAGTCGTGCCTGCACTGACAGAAACGTGGAATTTGACGGATAGTGGACGTGCTTGGCTAACGATGTCGGTGCAAATTGGCTTTGTGATTGGGGCGCTGGGTTCGGCTGTTTTGAATTTAGCCGACACCTTACCCGCTCGCCATTTCTTTACCATCTCAGCCATCTCAGCAGGTATTGCCACAATCCTTATTCCCATCGTGGCCAATGGCTTAACCATTGCCATTGTCTTACGTCTCCTCACGGGTATTTTGTTGGCTGGCGTTTATCCCGTGGGTATGAAAATCATGGCCACATGGACAAAAGAAGATCGTGGTTTGGGCATTGGCTTACTTGTGGGTGCATTAACCATTGGCTCCGCTATGCCTCATCTGATTAATGCTTTTGGCGGCGTTACCCAGTGGCAACCTGTATTGTATGGCGCAGGGACTTCAGCCATTTTAGGTAGTCTTATAGGCTTTGTTTTTGTCGATGAAGGGCCTTATAAAACGAAAACACCGCCTTTTAATTGGAAGGAAGTAGGGTTTATTTTGCGCGAACGAGAGATTGTACTGGCAAATTTGGGATATCTGGGGCATATGTGGGAGTTGTATGCAATGTGGACATGGATACCTCTCTTTTTGTTGACCAGTTTTGCACTTGTGGGCGTTGACGCACAATGGGCGAGTGTTGTTTCTTTTTTGGTGATTGCTGTTGGCGGGTTAGGGAGCTTAGCTGCGGGCAAGTTAGCAGATCGATACGGCCGTACTTTAATTACCTCAATCGCGATGGCAGGTAGTGGTTTCTGCGCCCTGACCATTGGCTTCTTATTTGGAGGTAACGCCATTCTACTTACAATTATGGCTCTCATCTGGGGGATCACGATTGTGGCCGACTCTGCGCAATTTTCCGCTGCGGTTAGCGAACTCTCTCCCAAAGATTACGTCGGCACAGCCCTCACCTTACAAACAAGCCTAGGGTTTCTCCTGACGCTTTTCACCATCCGCATGATTCCTACGCTAGAAACGGCCGTTGGTTGGCAGTACGCATTTGTCATGCTTGCTTTTGGACCTGCTGTGGGCATTGCCGCCATGCTAAAATTACGGGGCTTGCCAGAGGCAGTTAAGTTGGCCGGAGGAAATAGGTAATTTTGTAATTGAGTAATTAAATTACCGAATCACGCAATTACTAATTACTGAATTACTTTAAACTCAGTCCTCGTCCCTTCCCACTCTGTTACACGTAATCGGAAGCAAACTGCTCCGCAAATGGCTCCGCTCATCAGTACCAATCTTCGCTGAGCGTGGGGACAGCGACTTCCTCCTTGCGGATTTTGCGGCGAATGATATTGGGGTCATCTAGGTAGGATACGGCCGTTTCCCAAATGCGCTCAAACAAAATCTGTCGTGACTCCTCTGCCCGTTGGCTGGCCTTGATCAACTTGAAAACGGCCGCGTACAACGCATCCACTTGTGGATCGGGATGTGCCCACGGATAGACCAATCCTGCCTGATCAAATTCACCGACAAGATCAGCCATTTCTGGTAATTCTAACAATTTTGAGCCATGGGGAATGAGCAAACGAATGGCATATTG
>JBNKHS010000357.1:0-4767 GCA_050290485.1 Promineifilaceae bacterium (SeqCode)
ATGCTGAATATTTAAAACACATCAATCAAAACGTGAGCTTAACGCCTCAAATTTACAGTCAACCAGACATGCAGTTCGTGGGCTTAAGAACAACCTTTTATAGTGTCGACTCTGAGAAAAATAACATCGGTGAAAAATTACCGCCACTCTGGGAAGCATTTATGTCTCGCATTGAGGAAGTTGAGCATCAAGTGCCTGGTATTTGTTATGGCATCATTCAGCAAACAAAAGAAAAAACGGATCTGCTTGAATATTATGCCGCGATTGAAGTCACTAAAGTGGGCACAATACCCAAGGGGATGGTTAGCGTTAAGGTGCCTGCGGCGACTTATGCACATTTTACTCATCGTGGTAAAGTACAGAAAATTGATCAAACCGTTAATTACATCTATTCAAGTTGGCTGTTGCAATCGGGAAAACGGCACACCTACGGTGCTGATCTAGAAATTTATGGTGCAGAATATAACCCCGATGGCAATGGCTCTATTGGATATGCCATACCGATTACATCATTTTAAATCATCATGAAACCGACAAAGCAAAACAAAATGGAAGCGCCGTTAAATTCTGAAGTTGAAGCAGTTTTCGATTCATTTCATGAACCCATAAAGCTGAAACTTCTGTTTCTGAGACGTTTGATTTATGAAACGGCCGTTTCCATCGAAGGCATCGGCGCAATAGAAGAAACATTAAAGTGGGGCGAACCCAGCTATCTAACCCCGCAATCCAAACTGGGCAGTACCATACGCTTGGGTTGGAAAGCAGCAAAACCAAAGCAATACACCATCCTCTTTAAATGCACGGCAAATTTGGTGCCTGCATTCAAAGAAAAGTTCCCCCAAACGTGAAAGTATGGGGGAAATCGCAGTATTGATTTCTATGTGGATGATGATGTTCCGGTAACTGAATTAAAGCAATGTATTGCCCTCGCTTTAACCTATCATCACAATAAAAAGCTAGCTCCATCTGCTCGCTGGCAAATGGTGGAACAGATCATTTCGGATCAAACGCCCCACTACGCAACATTTGTAACAATGCGGGTGTTGCTAAAACCAGCAACAACGCCGGAAACGTCATAAAGAGAAGCACAAAGCCATTGATCCCCGTGCGATAAAACTGATGATGCTTACTCTCGTTGCGACGGCCGTATTGCAATACATATTTGGACAACATCATGAGGCCAAATACCAATCCAAACACCAACCAGCCGCAAGGTACAACATTGACAATGAGAAACGGAGGTTCAATAGCCGCTAATGTCCACAAGTAACTTGGATTCACAATAAACAGTAATGCGGCAAAGATAATTGGCATTAATGTCAGCAGATATTCAGTATGGCGCCAATGGCGTACATCCATCTTCAGTTCATCAGATGTCGGACTGTACAGCAATTGCTTCTCAACCGCATACTTTTCAATGCCATGCCCGTTCTCAACTGGCATACCCCGTGCAAGTTTAGTAAAGGCTTCCTGTTCATCTGGGTGGACTTCCAACATAACTGCTAGTTGTTCCGCAAGTTGTGTAGACGGCCGTAATGTTCCCGCCTCAATCCGCCGAATAGAAATCGTCGCGCAACCTGATTTGTCCGCTAATTCTTCTTGGGTAAGATCAATCTGTAAGCGAAGCTCTTTAACCAATCTACCAAATGTGTTGTTGTCATTTTTAATCATAATCTACTCCCAATCTAATTTTGGCCGGTATATACACATTTTAGGCAACATCAAATGCCGATTTCAACCCCTTTTAGCAGTTGTATCGGTAATGGTATCGGCGAATAACAAAGTAATCGAGCCTTTATATTAACCGAAAAATATTGACGCCTGTATCAACGCCCCACTATACTATGAGCATCTTACTCATGTGTTCTATTAAAAATTAGGAGTGCAAAATGGACGAGGTAAATTGGGTCACAGTCACGGAAACAAATGGATTTGCAACGGCCGAAATGCTGGCTGAACGGCTAAAATCGGAAAACATTCCTGCATTTGCCTTTCAAGAAAGTGTGGGAGCATCCTTTGGACTTTCTGTTGGCCCCTTAAGCACAGCATTCGTCCAAGTTCCTGCGGAGCGTCTCGAAGAAGCACGTTTGCTGCTTGATGTAGAAGCCAAGCCCGATGAAGATGAGATCGTCACCTGTCCCAACTGCGAAAGTGAATTATTGCTAGATGATACAGAGTGGGAACAGGGTTGGTTCATCTGCCCAGAATGTACTGAACGCGCCGTGTTGGAGGATCTTTTCTAAGCGTTCTTTTTTGTTTAATGTAATCGGTAGAAAATTTCTCGAGGTAAATTGAGGCAAATGCCGATTACTTAAGTGAAGGCGTAGAAATCGTCTTTCGCTATTTCAAGAACTTTATCGCCTTCACAAAATTCACCTAATTGAATCAGGAAAATCAATTTCCCGATTGCGTAGACTGTTAATCATTTGTCTACGCAATCGGCGATCATAAATCTGCGGATTATTTTTTAACCCTCACGGCAAATAAGAAATCAACATAAAAAGTTTGGCCATTTCTTCCGTCTTGTTTTCATACTTGTGCACGCAGTTGGCCTTAAAGCTGATAAATTGTTCAGCCTTCACTGTAAATGGCTCCCCAGCAATCGTTATCTCGATCTGCCCTTCAAGGACAAACATATGCTCCTCGGTGTTCCCTTCATGCGGTTCTGCGTCTAACACTGCCCCTGGATCTACTTCTATAAAATATGTTTCAAACGGCCGTTCCGGGTTAAACGTAAGTAAAGGAAATAAACGATACCGATCTTCCTCACTCAACAGTGGTGCCGCTTCCTTAAAAGATCGCAGGCGCACATCTTGCGCTCGTTCCTGAAACAGCACGGTAAATGGAAGTCGCAGCCCATTGGCAATCTTCCAAATTGTGGCAATGGTTGGGTTCGACTTTCCAATTTCAATTTGACGCAGCATGCTTTTGCTAACGCCAGTTAACTCTGCCAGTTTATCTAAACTCAAATTCCGTTCTTCACGGATACGCTTCAAATTATTTGCTAAATTTTCGTCCGGATGATTCATATAACACACATATTGACGCTATAACGATCATTTTGTACACTATAGCGACCGAAAGTTTTTTATAGTGTACTGATCAGCCAACGAATTGGCAAGGATATTCTGATGGACATTGATTTTTTAGCTTTAACTACATTTGTTGTCATTACTTCATTTACCCCCGGCCCAAACAATATTTCTAGTGCCTCAATGGGTATTCTCTACGGCTACAAACGAACCCTGCCTTATCTTTTGGGCATTATCAGTGGTTTTTTTCTGATCATGTTTTTAAGTGGCTTGATCTCGTCAACCCTCCTGCTCATCTTCCCTCCATTTGAAAACATGTTACGTGTCATTGGTGCGGGCTACATTCTTTGGCTGGCGTATCATACCTTCAAAGCAACCTACGCCTTCTCGGAAGATGAACAACATTTGTTTGGATTCAAAAAGGGTTTCTTCTTGCAATTGGTCAATCCCAAAGCCATTGTTTATGGGCTAACCCTTTATTCCACCTTTTTAAGTAGCCTCTCCTCAAATCCATTCACCATTTTCGTCTCTGCAATTGGTTTAGCTGGCATTGGCTTTTGTTCCATCTCCACATGGGCTTTATTTGGGGCAACGATTCGTTCGTCGTTACATCGACCAAGAGTCACGCAACTCTTCAATTCAGCGTTGGCATTGATGCTCGTTTATACGGCCGTTGAGTTATCTGGTGTGCTGCGTTTATTCGTCTAAGGTTATAATCCCCCTAGATTTATCTTGAACCGGAGATAACCTGTGTTTACAATCCCACCCCAATTTGCTGCAGATACCATACAACGCGAAGGAGAAAACGGCCGTAAATGGCTCGCTGAATTACCCCAAAAAGTAAAATCCTTGTGCGCTGATTGGCAGCTAACCCTCGATGGCCATCCCATGCACGGCTATTTCGGACTCGTTTTGCCTGTTTGTCGTAGCAACGTTCCTTGCATCCTCAAAGTGACATGGATTAACAAAACAACAGCTTTAGAACCCATTGCCCTCGCTGCATGGAATGGACAGGGCGCTGTTAAACTCCTTGACCACAACGCAACAGAAGGCGCTTTGTTACTGGAGCGGCTGAATCAACACCACAGCTTAAATGATCTCCCCATTGAAGAAGCAATCCCGCTAAGTGCCACCCTCCTTGCACGCCTAGCAATTCCTAACCCAAATACTGCCATTCCCAGCCAACAAGCAATGGTCGCCGACATCATCAATTCATTGCACACTCGCTGGCAGCAATATGGTCAATCTATTCCCCCAAAAGTGATTCATGCCACGCATGATTTGGCACAGCAATATGCGCCAACTAGTGGCAATTGTTTGGTTAACTACGATCTCCATTACTTAAACGTACTCGCCGGTCAGCGCGAGCCCTGGCTTGCAGTCGATCCCAAAGTTGTTATTGCTGATCCTGAGTTTGGCTTTGCACAGCTGTTATTTTGCCGCCTAGAAGATATAGAAGCCAATGGCGGCCTTGACCATCATTTCAACAGCATCATCAAACATGCTCAATTAAATGAAGAATTGGCCTGGGCATGGACCATTGTTCGTTGTGTCGATTATTGGTTGTGGGCATTAAGCATGGGGTACACCGAAGATCCGGCACGGTGCGCAAGAATTGTCAATTGGCTATTAAAAAAATAGAGACTCTAAGAACTCAAGGGATTGACTGACACCAATTGTAGGGGCGGATTGGCAATCCGCCCAACCAAATACACCAACTATTACCTCACGGAAT
>JBNKHS010000358.1:0-4707 GCA_050290485.1 Promineifilaceae bacterium (SeqCode)
CGGGGAACAATGGTGCGGAACACTTTGCCGGGAAAGTAGCTGCGTACTTCTTCAACCACTTGGCGGCTGAGATTGGTACGGCTGTCATACATGGTCATGATCAAGCCGCGAATTTCAAGCTCTGGATTGAGATATTTTTGTACCAGTTCGATGGTTTGGTGCAATTGGGTCAGTCCTTCTAGCGCGAGATATTCACATTGCACGGGGATGATGACCCCATCGCGTGCCGCAGTGAGGGCGTTAACAGTGAGTAAGCTCAGGCTGGGTGGGCAATCGATGAGGATGTAGTCATAACGGCCGTTTAGTTCATCTAACGCACTTTGTAAGCGATACTCTCGTCCAATGGCGTTCACCAACTCGACTTCTGCCCCAGCTAAGGCTGGGTGGGCGGGCAAGAGATCAATTTTAAATTCCTCTTGGGTGATCAGAATTTCATCTAGTACAGCTTCTTGCAGCATCAACTCATACGTTGAAAGCTCCATATCATATTTGTTGAAGCCAAGCCCAGAGGTGGCATTGGCTTGCGGATCCATGTCGACCATGAGGACCCGACGCCCGCTGTTAGCGAGATAGCCACAGAGGTTAATGACGCTGGTAGTTTTACCGACCCCGCCTTTTTGGTTTACGATTGCATAAATTTTAGCCATAAGTTTTATATTTTTCGCGAATTATTTTTTCGATATTGTCGAGACCAACTTGGGTGACTGAGTAGGACGCCATGATGTTGGCAAAGCGTGCTGATTCGATGGGGTCTTTGGTTTGATGGTAGCGTAAGAAATAAGATGTGGCGAAGGTGTCACCGGCGCCAGTGGCATCGACTTCTGCAACATCAATTGTAGGTACACGTTGTGCTTTGTCTTCATAAAAAACGATGGACCCTTTGGGGCCACCTGTTAATACTAAAATACCTGACCAATCCCAGTAATCAAAGACCATGTCGGGTGTCAGTAAATCTTCTTGGCTGAGAATGACGATGTCGGCGTGAGGGAGATATTTATCGGCTTCTTCCCAAAGCTTGGGGGAGATACGGCCGTTTTCGTCCCATTGCCGCATCCATCCTTGTGGAGTTAACCCAATAATGCTGTTGGGAAATTGATGGATGATGGCTGGGTCGACTTCATCGGTGAGTGGGGCCAAATGGACAATGGCGGGATCTTTCCATTTGGTAGGAACGTTTTCTGGTTTAATTTTGGCGGCGATGTCGTGAAGGGTTTGAATACGGCCGTTTGCTGTATAGATGTTTTCAAACGTGGAGGTGTACTTTGAGGGGACAACCTCGACATCGATGCCCGCTAAGGTGGATAAGCCTTCATAGCTTTTTTGACAACTGGTAAGAACGGCCGTTTCGTAGCCAAGCGCTTGGGCCACCCGACCCGAATAAGCAACCGTGCCCCCGACGATTTTTCCGTCTGGCAACAGGTCGCAGGTAATATGACCGATCAAGAGATAATCTAGCTGTCCCATAAGCGCAAATTCTAACATAGCGAGGGGGTTGGTGCGAATAGGAAAGGACTATATTTATCTTAATTTTTACTTTTGTTTATTGACTGTTTTCCACAATTCAATGACAACTCTGCCGCCAAGCAAGAAAACGGCCGTTGGGCACAAGCTATTGACACCATTGTTTAAATAGATGCGGATATACACAATGGTGAAGCCGGCAACAAGCAAAGCAAGTAAAAGCACTCCCCATCTTTTTAGTTGCCAAATGCCAATGAGGCTTAAAAACAGAAGAATGGCTAACCCAAAGAATAAACAAAAAACAAAGAATCCCGTTCGATTAAACGCTTCAACAACGAAGGAAAAAATGGCAAACCATATTAAGATCGCCATAAATAATGCACCAAACGTTCTCGTGTGGTTAACAATTTCTGGGCGAGGCATTTGATGTCTTGAACCCGTTATTTTTCTATCTAGAACGTACTTTAAGAGATAATGAACGACTCCCCAAGGAATTAAAAACGTCCAACCATAAAAGAGTAAAAACTTCGAATCTAGCATAAACCACCCCCATAGCTGCAACAATTTGAAAAACGTTTACTTTAAGTCACTTTAGGGGAGTTTGTAAATTGGATCAAGATCGATTTGAAAATTTGGATGATTCTCCAGTATGAGCATGATGATAGGGATTTTGGTCAAAGGGTTTTGTGTTTTTAGTTATGTTAAATTGAAACGGCCGTATATGGTACGATCTATACTGTTTATTCTTGGCAGAGAAATATGTTATTCTTGTGTTACATCCAATCTAGCAGTTTATCGAGAAAAATGTTCCGCCATAAAATGAACGGGTTCGCAGTAATGAAACTGCAATTTACACGAAAGGCAGCATTTATGTCAAAGGCAAACAGTAAATCTGGGTTACGGTTACTCTCCGCTCTGCTTGTCGGTATAAGCGCATTGTACATATATCGCGTCTTCCTTGCAGAAAGACGGCAGAGGTTGGCGTGGCTTCGTACTAAAAGCCGAGTTCTCACAACCGAGCGCGGGGCAATCGAATATAGTGTGGTCGGTCGGGGTCAGCCACTACTCTACTTTCATGGTGGCATGGGTGGATATGAGCAAGGGCTTGCTTTGGCGGAAATACTTCCCCTCGATGATTTTCAGCTCATCACATTTTCTCGACCAGGTTATCGTCGCACAGATATTGCAAAGGGGAGAACGCTTCCAGAACAAGCTGAAGTCGCTTGTGAGGTGCTCGATCATTTAGGCATCAGCGCGGCAACAATTTTAGGACTTTCTGCAGGTGGCATGTCCGCCTTGCAATTTGCCCAGAATCACCCTGAACGATGTGAACAATTAATTTTACTAATGGCTCAAGGGCCAGAATTAGCAAAATCACAACCTTCGGCATTCTGGTTATGGCTGATGGATTTGATGATGGCTTCTGACTTTTTTGTCTGGATATTGATGGAAGGTGGTTTGAATGCCTTAACGCGCCTGATGCGGGTTCAAGGATCGGGAGATGCGATGCTTAACGTTAAACAGTTTTTTGCTGGCGTATTTCCGGCAAGTGATTGGCGCGTTGGCACGACAAATGACGTTGAGCAACTGATCAACCAGCGCACAATCGATCTGACAACCATTACGGCACCAACGCTTGTTCTCCATGGAATACAAGATGTGATTGTGCCGCCTATTGTTGCCAAAGATAATGCCGCTAAGATACTCAATTCGCACCTCTTGATGATTGATGGCGGTTCGCACATGATGATAGCAACTCATTCGGACAACATCAGGCAGTCAATTCGCCAGTTTGTCATACCCGCCAAGTAAATAATAGTTGATTTTGGTGGATGCACACTACCTTTCAATCGAGTTGCATAGTCTCCGACTGATCTACCCGTCTATAAATCGCCTAACAGGGCTTGCATCTGGCCTAGCGGCGGGTGAAATGAGCGTTAGCTAGCGTTGGGTATCCCATCGAAGAAATCAACAATACCTGTTTCTAAAGCGTATTCGGCACCGACAACCAGCAGCTTTCCTTCTTCAATCAACTGTTCCAGGATTTCTGAACTGTGGCGCAGTTGGTAGGCAGAAACGCGGACGTTGGAGCGGACGGCGTGTTTGGTTAGCGCGGCTTAGTCGTGATGCAAATCTGTTTCTAGAAGTTCTTCCACTCAAAAGGAGATGCGTTGACCAGTTTATTGATGCCAGAATGTAGTTTGTGTGGCATTTTCTGTTTGCTTAAGATGGATTCAAAATTTGATGATTCTCAAGTGTGAATATGTTAGCCTAAGAAGTTTGCGATTTGGGTTATGTTAAGTTTGGAACGGCCGTATATAACATGACCTAAATTGTTTATACTTAGCAAAGAAATGAATTAATCTTGTTTTCAGGAAATAGTGCGTTTTATTGAGAAAAACGTTCCACATAAAATGAGAAACAACGGTTTATGAAGGATCCCTTTCTCTTGAGTAACATAGTTGGGAAACAGAATGGAATACTAACATGAAATATATAATTGGAGGTCTTTGTGGGATTGGGAAATCGACCGTGTCACGACTAATCTCCGATCGCTATGAGATTGTACATCTTGATCTTGATGAAATTAGAGCCAAAGATATGGAAAGACGAAGAGGTAGGATTTCTCCGTGCTCAATTGGCCAACTCAACTTAGAGAAATGCCTCAAGGATATTCTGGATAGCTGTGGAAAAGGTTTTGTTCTAGATATTGGTGGTGATTCTATATTTCGTGAAGGTAAAGACAATCAAGAAAGATTAGCCCAGGTGTTATGGCTCAAATCCACCTATCATGCAAAAGTAATCGTCCTATTTGCAGAAAATAAGGAAGCGCGCCAAAGATTCATCACAACGAAAAATCGTGAAGTGGGTGAGTTTCCTGAAATTTGGAAGGCATGGAAGGAAATTGAAAAACCTTATTGGCTTCGGTGCTCTGATAGGTTCATTGACACAACAGGTCACGTACCAGAAGCCTTAATTCCTATGGTCCTTGAAATCTAATTTACTGTATTGAGATATTCGTTTATGTCGCCCAACAATGCTTGCAGCGGACAGGCGAGATCAAGGCTCGTTTAAGTCCTTTCGTTTGGCCAGCCAGCCCGCCTAACGCTGAAGCTGGCGTTAAGATGCATGATTTACTTCTCGAGTTTTACAAGTCATTATTGGCTGAACAGGGACAATAGGTTTAGTGCTCGATTCAATCAATATCCGCCCCGCAAGGCTTGATGATGTGGACGCATTAACAAG
>JBNKHS010000359.1:0-4686 GCA_050290485.1 Promineifilaceae bacterium (SeqCode)
CGCAATGTCTGTGCCCACTGTAGCACCTGGCTTGGGGCTGGCTTCGACGAGATTAGAATGAGCAAAAACGGCCGTTGGCAGCAGGAAGAGCAACCCGAGAACAATCAATGCTTCGACAAGCTCAGCACAAGTCTCCAATCTCCATTTTCTTTTTGAGTTCATTGTAGCAACGGTTGAATTGCTTCATTCAACTCTTGTGGCGAAAGTGGTCCTTCAAACTTGGCGGTAATACGGCCGTTTTCATCCAACACAAACACCCACGGCTCTGTCTGTAAGCCCCACTCTGCCAACTGTGGCACAAGCTGCAAAGTATCAAAATCCTCGTAAACCTCAATATGGATGGTATTGATCTCATCTTTGATTTCGGTACGAGTTGTTTCGACAGATTCTAAAACAGGGGTGCACCATTCTGTTTGGCACAATCCCGGGGTGATGAAGCCCACGATGGTTGGTTTGTTATTTTGTAGTGCCTCTGCGACAGTCAGTTGGTACAGTTCAGGATTGGGGTTTTCGCCAGAGTTGAGTTTGCTGATGTCTGGTTCTGTTGCCAAAGTGCGGTTTTGGCTGGGTGGCGCTGGGGTGCCAAGGGGCAGCGATTCAGATTCGGCTTGTACATCAATAATAAAGTCACTCTCAATGGTTGAGCCATCTGCTTTGGCAATGGTGGCGGTGACGCCCCAAAATCCTGCTTCGGGCACGTCTGGGTAGGCAACCCAATAGGGAATTTCGTAATCAGTGTAATTTACGGCCGTTCCTGCCCACACCAAATCATCATTTTCGGCTTCGAGCAGTTTGGCCTGCAATGTAACCGCTTGAATATCCGTCATGGGATCAACACCATCCATAATGGCAAAACTGATCCGTGGCGTACCTATAGCCGCATCTCCACTCAAACGCCGAATTTGTGCATCGGATACACCTTCAGTTATATCATTACTTGCACTCGCACAGGCAACAAGCCCGCAGATCATTATCAATAAGAGCAATAATTTTTTCATAGTGGGAACTCTAGCAATATCGGGCTAGGCAAGCAAGAAAGATTAAGGAGTAATTGATAAACATTGGGTCGTACGAAATACGCACCACGCACTTCGTAAAAGAGGATACCTTCATCGAATAACACACAAATTTTATGTAAATGTTGACACCATTTCAACTTGCCCTAAAATAGAGACTTCTTATGACAAAACAAGTCACCCTTTCCAATGATGAGCAATCCCCCAATCTACCAGAGCAAAGGTGGCAACTTTCCACTGCATGGAACAATTTACCACGCCTTGTGCGCCAAGCTATTTCGATGTTTGTTATCTTGCTGCTTTTGGCAACAATTTGGGAAGGGTCAAAGTGGATTGGTGGCGATCCTTGGCGAGCAGAGTCAAATCCCTTTGGTATAGAACATGATCCCCCTTTACGGTGGAAAGTAACTTCCGATCTTAATCTGCCCCATTTATGGTCAATTTTTGAAGCGTTTGGCCAAGAATCGCGACGTAATGGGCCACCACTTATTTCTGTCTTACTCAGCGCTGCTTTTTTTACTTTTCGCGAAGCGTTCATTGGCTTTTTATTAGGAGCAACGTTTGGTTTTGTGTTAGGCGCTGTGTTTGCGCATATTGCCATTCTTGAACGAGGTTTTATGCCTTACGTAGTGGCTTCGCAAACAGTCCCTATTTTGGCGATTGCGCCGATGGTCATTATTTGGTTACAAGCTGGGTGGTTTTCTGTCGCGGTTATTTCCGCCTACCTCACCTTTTTTCCAGTGACGATCAATACCTTGCGTGGCCTACGCTCACCGGATCCGATGGCCTTTGATTTAATGCACGCTTACGCCGCATCTAGCTGGCAAATTATGTGGAAACTACGCTTTCCGGCGGCATTGCCTTACATTTTCACCGCCTTGAAGATTTCAGCGACGGCAAGTGTTGTTGGTGCAATCATTGGGGAACTCCCTTCTGGCATTCGCGATGGGTTAGGGCGGGCAATTCTCAATTTTAACTCTTATTACATCTCTGGTCCTTCTCGCCTTTGGGCAACGATTATTATTACGGCCGTTGTTGGTATTATCTTCTTTTTAATTGTTACTGGTATTGAGCATTTTGTTTTACGGGGACGCACGCGCCCTGTAGATTAAATGGCTCCAATAAATTGTAAATTATGGCAGAACAACCCATTGTCTCTATCAAAAATACATCCAAAGTTTTTAATCAAGGCAGCGATAACCAAACAGTTGCCCTTAAAGATATAAATCTCGAGTTGTTTCAGAGTGATTTTATTTCCTTGATTGGGCCTTCCGGTTGTGGCAAGTCAACGTTGCTGCGACTCGTTGGCGATTTGGTATCACCAACGATTGGTGATGTGCAGATTAATGGAAAAACGGCCGTACAGGCACGTTTAGATCAAGATTACGGTATTGTGTTCCAAGCCCCGGTCCTTTATGAATGGCGCAGCATCACCAACAACGTACAACTGCCTTTAGAACTTCGTGGTATCAATAAAAAAGAGCGCAAGCAGCGTGCTGAGGAGATGTTGGCCTTGGTCGAACTGACCGGCTTTGAAAACCATTTCCCTTGGCAGCTATCTGGGGGGATGCAGCAGCGGGCCGCGATTGCGCGTGCTTTGGTGATGAAACCCAAACTTTTATTGATGGATGAGCCGTTTGGTGCGCTCGATGAGATGACACGTGAGCGTATGAATATCGAGCTGCATAACATTTGGGAACAAACGAACAATACAATCATCTTTGTCACGCACAGCATTGCCGAAGCGGTTTATCTTTCAACAAAAGTGGTTGTTATGTCTGCTAGGCCAGGACGCATTACGCGTGTGTTGGATATTGATCTTCCCCCGCATCGTAACCATGATACACGCAGCGACCCACGTTTTTTTGAACTGGTAAACGAGTTGCGCGATGCTTTGCGCGAAGCGGAGGCTTTGGCCGAATGAGCGATAAGCGGATAGGCGAACCAGTTGCCGGATCAGAAGTTGATGCAACAGGCTTTACCGATGTTGCCGATAGTATAGATGCCCAAGTCACCTCTTGGTGGCGTGGCGACTGGTTTTTAAACTACTTCCCTGCTGTTGCCATTTTTTTTATTACGCTTGTCGTGTGGGAAGTTGTAGTCAAAGCGTTTGATATTCAAGCTTTTTTGTTGCCTGCACCTTCAGTTATTGCGCAATCGTTTGTCGAAAATTTTGATCGGCTCATTCATATTGGTTGGTTTACAACGAAAGAGGCGTTGGGCGGCTTTGTTATCGGTTCTGTGTTAGGTATTGTGGCAGCATTGGTTACCGCTCGCTGGACAGCCGTAAATGAAGCTGTGATGCCTTTTGCTATTGCTGCGAACTCTGTACCCATCTTAGCGTTTGCACCCATTCTTAATAACTGGTTTGGCGTCGATAATCCCCTCTCCAAAATGGTAATTGTTGCCGTTATCGTCTTTTTCCCCATTATGATCAATACTGTCCGTGGATTGACATTAGTTGATCCTGCAGCTTTGGAATTGATGCAAGCCTATGCCGCAACTGAGTTCCAAATTTTAACCAAGCTGCGTTTCCCCAACGCATTCCCTTATATGTTCAATGCCTTCAAAGTTGCGGCCGCCTTAAGTATGATTGGCGCGGTTGTGAGTGAATATTTTGGTGGCAATCGTTCAGCATTAGGCGTTTATATCACCCAAGAAGCCGCTCAATTTCGTTTTCAAAATTCTTGGGCAGCAATTGTTATTGCCTGCGCTGTGGGCATTACTTTTTACCTCATTATTTTACTCATTGAAAGTCTAGTTATCCCATGGCACGCCTCTGTGCGTGGCAATGATCGCAATTAAATCTAAAAACAACTTCATTTATGATTTTGAAGGAGGTGATCTCTCTATTTTTAGATAGCTGCAATTCATTCATTTATTTTTGTAATCGGCAGAAAGTTTCTCAGAATAGATTGGTGCAATAACGCCGATTACTTGAGTGAAAGCGTGGGAATCCTCTTTGGTTATTTTGAGAACTTTATTGCTTTCGCTTAATTGCACGTTTTACACATTTCATAGAACGAAGCGGACAATTCTTATGATGATCTTTTGTCTTTTGTCTTCGTGTCTCTTTGGAGGAGATTTAAAATGAAACAGTTAGATCGAAAATTGATTGGTATTTTTCTGCTTGCATTGACATTGTTGTTGGCTGCTTGTGGTGGGAACGATTCAGGTGGTGCAGAATCTACGTTAGCAGATTGTGATGAAGTTACACCCGTATCGATTCAATTACAATGGGTGACACAATCCCAATTTGCTGGCTATTATGCGGCAAAGGAAGAGGGTTTTTATGACGCCGAATGTTTAGATGTGACTATTTTAGAAGGGGCTGTTGAAATTGTTCCACAACAAGTGGTTGCTGCTGGTGATGCTGAATTTGGCGTTGCATGGGTTCCCAAAATGTTAGCTTCTCGGGAACAGGGAGCTGATTTGGTCAACATTGCGCAAATTTTCCAACGTTCTGGTACATTACAGGTAGCCTGGGCAGATGCTGGTTATGAAACAGTTGAAGATTGGGCCGGACAACGTGTAGGAACATGGGGCTTTGGTAACGAATGGGAAGTGTTTGCCGCGTTGCGACAAGCTGGAATTGAGCCTGATGATCCTGAGCAAGTAACGGTTGTGCAACAACCATTTGATATGTCCTTGCTGTTGAATCGTGAAATTG
>JBNKHS010000360.1:0-4650 GCA_050290485.1 Promineifilaceae bacterium (SeqCode)
GCTTACGATCCCGATAGTCAACACATTGTTTTGTATGGTGGAATAATCAAGGCGGATGGATGTGCCTGTAAAGATACGTGGATTTATGATGGGCAGCGTTGGTATGAATTATCGCTGAAGCAAATGCCACCAAGTTCTAGTCGTCATATGATGTTTTATGATCAAAAAAGGGATCGGATGATGATTTTTGGTGGGTATCAAGATGGGGCAACACAAGCGACGATGTGGGAGTTAACGTTACCTAGAGAATAATCAATGGATGTTGGCTGAGGTGTTGTTACTTGTGCGATGTTTGGAGCGTTTGTACTGTGATGAGCTGCGGCTCTTTTAAGTTTTGCCACACGTCATACAAAAAATATTCTGCTTCACGAATGTTAGGACCAAAGGTGTCGAAGAGGTAGGATACGGCCGTATCATCAAATGTTACGCGCTCCACCTCGGGCAATGCAAAATAAGCCAGCCGATTGGTAAGCCACTGCGCATAATAATCAACCGTAATAAACGTTTCGATGTTGAGTGTTTGCAAAGGCAATTTTTGTTGGGCAAACGCATCACTTAAATCTTGATGGCTGCTAAAGGTAAATTGCAGATTCCCCCCATTTTTGAGCCAACGGCTACGATGCCACCAGCTAAGCCGCTGTGCCTCATCCAAAAAGAAGTGATCTAAGTTTGATAGGTGCGTCTCAAACTTGTTCTCACCTTCAGCAATGTACTCGTAAGCGACTTTATGTCCTGCATGGGCAAAATGGGCCATGATTTTGAACATGGTGCTCGTTTTGCCACAGCCGTTGCCGCCTAAAAGTTGTAGATGTCCAAAATCTGTTTCTATCAGTTTTTGTATGGACTTTGGCAAAAAGGCGACGGCCGTTAACTCCGCTTGGGTTAAGGCGCCAAATGGATTTTTTTTGTACCCTAATGTGTGATGGAAGAAATACGGCCGTTTCATTGATCCTCAAGCAAAACTTTTTACCCATTGGAAATAGATAATTGAGTATGACATAATTTCAATGATAAAACGAGATAAGCGAAGGAGTGCACACATTAATATCAGAAAAACGTTAAGCTTAGGAACAATTGCTATATTTTTTGCTTTTCTTGTCTATTTTTCCTTAGGCATAATATTTGTAATTTTTGGGCAGGTAAATGCTGATGAAGGCTGGTATTTATATGCCAGCCGTCTTGTATATGAAGGACAAATACCATATCAAGATTTTGCGTATACACAAACCCCCCTTTTACCTTATGTATATGGTATTGTCTATAAGTTTATTAGTCCCTCTTTATATGCTGGTCGAATAACAACTTTTTTACTAACAACAATAGCTCTATTTCTTTCTCTCCATGTTTCATGGCGATATGAGAAAAAGCGAGCCTTAATTATTACGCTGTGGCTATGGGTGACCTTTTCTTATGGTATTTATTATCATGCTATAACCAAAACATACGCCTTGTTAACATTATTGTTCACATTGACTTTCTTCGTGCTTTCGTCGTCGATAAAATCTGATAAGAAAGCTATACTGATTACTACTTTGGTTCTTTTAGCCACCTTGACGCGATTGTCAGCTTTGTTTTTTGCACTGCCGATAATTTTATATTTATTTATTCCTGCGACAAAGAAAGTAAAATTGATAATGATTTCACTTTCTTTACTAGTTGTGGCATGGATGATGTTTCTTGCATATCCTAATTTTGATGTGGTGCGCTGGAACTTATTGACACACCACACAGGGCAGTGGGGTGATGCCTTATTATATGAAAAATTCTTAAGGATTTTCACAGAGCGTATCCCTCTTTTGTTGACGGTATTTATAGGGTATTTTTTATTGGCTATTCTTCTTCTCGTTATTGGATACAAGGAGATAAAACAATACTTCTTACTACATAAAGAGATCTTTATTACTTTGATTGCCTTAATGTTTTTTGCTGTATCGCACTTTGCCTCGGGGGGATTTCATCGAGAATACTTTACAACTTTTATGTTTTGCTTGTTTCCTATTCTTGGTATTTTGTATATAAATATTCACGATCAGAAGCAAGGATATAGAAAGATCTTTTTACATGTAGTTTTGGGTGTAACGCTTTTATTAGGTATTGTGATCGGGAGACTCGCATTTGTAGACACAAATACTTGGAGCAGACCAATTGCTGAGGTTCAAGAAATTGCCAAGGTGGTTACCGAAAATTCAGAGGAGTACGAACGTATTTTTGTGTTAGAAGCCCTTTGGATTCCAGTTGAAGCAAATCAGTATACAATGGAAAATACAACAATGGCTCAATTTTCATTGATTCAAGACGACACACGAAGTGCTAATTTGTTGAACCTTGTTAATGGGCAAATAATTTTAGAGTATTTTGCGAACCAGGTCCCCAAAATAATAATCCTCACAGAATTAGATTGGCGCAATTTGGAAGAAACAGATGAATACGAATTAATTGTACAGGAGCTAAACGAAAATTATCAGATCATATTGGAAAAAGAAAGATTTGGTCAGACAGGTGGTTTTTTACAACTCTATTTGCAGAAAGAAGAGATCCAATACCAATAGGGTTGGCGTGTGTTTTCAGAATTCTTGTAATATAATTTGGCAATAGCAGGAGTATTATGAAAACAATGGGCCCAAGTTGGGTTGGTCGCACAATTGGGAATCGTTACAAAATTGAGTCAATTTTAGGGCGTGGTGGGATGTCGTCTGTCTACAAAGCCCATGATCCCAATTTAAAGCGCACGGTTGCCGTCAAAATCATCCATAATCATCTAACCGATAATCCTGAATTTGTGGCGCGCTTTGAACGTGAGGCGTCTGTTATTGCTCAACTCCGTCACAACAACATTGTCCAAGTCCATGATTTTGATCATGATGAGGATACCTACTACATGGTCATGGAATTTGTGCCTGGAGAAACCTTATCTAAAAAGCTGGATGCACTCAAACAGGTGCGCATGCGCATGCCTTTGACCGATACGATTCGTATTTTAACCACGATTTGTCATGCGGTAGATTATGCCCATCAAAAGCGCATGATTCACCGTGATTTGAAACCGGCCAATGTGATGATCAACTTGATGGGCGAGCCTGTGCTGATGGATTTTGGTATTGCGCGTATGATTGGTGGTGATGCACACACCGATTCCGGTTCAGCGATGGGTACGGCCGCTTATATGGCTCCAGAACAAGTACAAGGGCAATCCTCTGATCATCGTGCCGATATTTACTCGTTGGGTATTATCCTTTTTGAAATGTTAAGTGGTATTCCGCCTTATGGGGGAGAATCGACTTATCAGATTATGCTCAAGCATGTCAACGAGCCCCTGCCCGATATTAAAGATATTGAAGCCAATACGCCTAGTTCCTTGATTCTTATTCTTGAAAAAGCGTTAGAGAAAAACCCTAATTATCGCTTTCAAACAGCAGGGGAGATGGCCAATGCGTTAACCACAGTTGGGGTGCAGCTGCAAGGCCCAGCAGACACATTAGCGGCGCGACATATTGATAATATGTCATCTATGTGGCAGGACGTGCGTCAATTACAAGAGAGGAAGGATTGGATTGGGTGCATTGCTAAATTAGATGCCTTGCGTGAGGCTGACCCCGATTATCAAGCACAAAAGGTGAAGGATGTACGGCAAACGGCCGTTTTGAAGCTGTACGAACGCGCCCAAAAACAGGTGGAAGCGCAGCGTTGGGAAGAAGCGCAAGTTTCTGTGAAGGCATTGGGGCAAT
Source organism: Promineifilaceae bacterium (SeqCode) (assembly GCA_050290485.1). Taxonomy (GTDB): domain Bacteria; phylum Chloroflexota; class Anaerolineae; order Promineifilales; family Promineifilaceae; genus JBNKHS01. The sequence continues at coordinate 3,726 of JBNKHS010000360.1, forward strand.
ATGATCCAGACCTTGAAGGACTGCATCAATTAGAGAGTGCAGTAGAAGCAGGGTTGGCACAGCTTGCGTTACAAGCTGAGTTAAATCAACAATATGAAAAAGCGGTTGCCTATTTAGAGACGCGAGAGTACCAACGGGCTTTGGAACAGTGGCAATTGATTCAGCATCAAAAAGGAAGCCTTGATTTTCCGGATCGCTTGATGGTTGAAAAACGGGCCAAAGAAGGGATTTGTGCCGGATTGTATACAGAAGCGGTTTCTGTATTGTCGCAAAACAATCCACAAAGAGCGTTAGACTTACTCACAGAAATTGATTTGATCGATCCTAATTATCCTGATGCGCAAGAGGTGCGGTACAATGCTGAGTTGGCTATTCAAAAACAGGGACGTGGCAGTCGCCGCAAATGGATTTATGCCCTGCTGTTGTTGATTGCTCTGCTTTTTGTGATTGGGGTTTTCTTTTTGGACGATTTGGGCGGAGGCCTTACTGCTAATATTGAGCCTACACCGACAGCAACGGCCGAATCAGTCGTCGTGGTTCCCGATGATGATCCCACCCCCACCGCGACATCCGCGCCCACAGAAACGGCCGTTCTGACGAACACACCTTCGCCTGAACCAACCATTGCGCCTACGGAGACAGCTTGGCCGACAGCAACACCAGCAGTCACAGTAGATCCTTATCAAGCGCGGATCGCAGAAAATGCATCGGTCTTTTCTGCACCAAATGCGGCGGCCAGTGAACTTGATGTGCTAGAACTCGATTCCGATATTTGGCTAAACGGCCGTTCAGAAAATAGCAATTGGTTGTTCATTACTTATGTCATTGATGACGAATCCAAGCAGGGATATGTTTCCTCATCATTTGTTGCTTGGGATGGCGATATTGAAGCGTTGCCTGTTGAGGAAACGGCCGTATCCAATCC
>JBNKHS010000361.1:0-4634 GCA_050290485.1 Promineifilaceae bacterium (SeqCode)
CGTAAGAGGAAGGCGACGGCTACTTCACGACTCACAGGTGCAGTCTGGCGAATAGTGGTGACTAAATCTTGTCGATAATTTAAGGTTTCATGTTCTTGCGCGTAATATCCAATTTTGGTACTGGGGCCGATCTTGATCTCACCGCTGTCAATATTTTCATCATCAAGCAGTTGCTTGAGCAAGTAGGATTTTCCCACGCCATTAGGCCCCACCAAACCAACTCGCTCACCATGCCAGATTGTTGTATTAAGCCCGTCAAATATTTTACGGCCGTTATTAAACGACTTCTCCACATCGACCAATTCAATCACCTTGTTACTACCGCGCCACCCCTCCAAGTTCAGTGACATGCGCCGCTGTTCGGTCACTTTCTCAATCTTGTCCATTTTATCAAGCATTTTGCGCCGACTGCGTGCCTGATTGATGTGCCGCTTATCGACAACGATAGATGCCCACAATTCAAAACGAGCGATTGCTGCCTCGATACGGGCGATCTCTTTTTGCTGAGCAGCATACAGTTGTTGTTGGCGCAAGCGTCGTAATTCACGTTCCGTGGTGTAGGCGGAGTAATTGCCATGATAAAGTTCAATACGGCCGTTTTCCAATTCCGCAATGTGTGTTGCCACTTCATCTAACAAATACCGATCATGGGAAATGATCACTACACACCCTTTATAACTGTTGATCACACGCTCTAAATCTTGCTTGGCTTCCAAATCCAAATGGTTGTCTGGCTCATCCAACAACAATAATTTGGGACCTTGCACCACCAATTTGGCAAGCATAATCAGCTTCTTTTGCCCACCACTCAACAACTCTGTTGGTGTAGCCCACTTTTCAGATGTAAACCCCAATCGGGTCAAGGTTTCTTTGACGCGGCTGGTATAGCTTGCACCATTCATTTGCTCAAATTGGGTAAGCACTTTTTGGTGCTGCTGCATCACTTTATCTAAAGTGGCAGGATCGCTATATACATCGGGTTCACCCATTTTCAATTCGAGAGCAGCCAATTTTGCTTCCAGCTGGGCAATCTCAGGAACGGCCGTTATTGCTTCCTCGAACACAGTTTTACCCACAGGTAAGGTTGGTTCTTGTTGTAAACGCCCAACCGTTAATCCTGACATACGAAAAATGGTGCCGCTGTCTGGCTGGAATTCATCGGTAATCAGTTTGAGTAAGGTAGACTTACCTGCACCATTAGGACCAACCAACCCAATTTTTTGCTGATCTTGAAGTTCCCAAGAAACGGCCGTTAAAATCGGCCGTCCCGCTAAACTTAAAGCAACTTCATTCAAATTTACAACTATTTCTGCCATGATGTTTTTCCTTGTTCGCCTTCGACCCCATGCCTTCAGCGATTTATTCCATTGATTGCACGCCGAGAAGCTGTGGTCGACGCGCTAAAAATGAAATAAAAAAAGCCGAGACGATTATCGCCTCGGCTTAGAAAACAAACATTTACTTTACATAAATATCATTCGGGAGGCGCGTTTAATGAAGGTAGTGCCCGTACACATCCAAAAATCAAACTTGCCGTAAACCGTCGATTGAATGATAAATAATCCATAACAGACCAAGCATATCCTACTCGATGCAACTGTGCAACCCTCCGTTTTTTGTTTATACTTCTAGGTTATGCGACGATTGATGCCATTCCTTATTTTGTCAACGATTTTTCTATTTGGTGGTTGTTCTGTCTTGAACCAATTTAGTGGGAACAATACGGCCGTTTCGGCAACAGCAACACCATCACCATCACCAACCCCCAACCCTCAAATTGGGACAACGCCAAATCCCAATGAACCATCAACCCCAATTACAGAAACCCAAACAACCATAACCGTTTGGATCGCACCAGAGATTTACAATACAACCGAAGAAGGAAACGTCATTCTACAAAGCCAACTGCAGGCATTTCAAAATACGCATCCAGAAATCATCCTCGTCTCCGAACCCAAAGCAGTTACAGGACAAGGAAGCATTTTGAACTACTTGCGCACGGGGAAAAATATTGCCCCATCTGTTTTGCCAGATGTTGTCGCTATTCCAGCCAATCAACTCAGTGCAGGCTTCAATGAAGGGTTGCTTTATTCTCTAAATGGATCCATCACTTCAGCTGAGCTAGAAGATCTATATCCAGCTGCTCTGGACATGGCTCTGAGCAACGAACAAGTACGCGGATACCCCTTTATTCTCACCAATCTCCCCCATCTTGCTTATAACAGTACAGCTTATACAGAAACAGTGACATCTAGTTGGGATGCCTTCATTGAATTACCCAACCAAAAATTCGCCTTCCCAGCTAACGGACAAGCAGGGGCAACGTTAGCCCTACAATTTTACCTAGCTGCCGGAGGCACATTAATAAATGAAGCAGGACAACAAGAGCTGCAGCTTGATCCACTTGTAACCGCGTTAAAACAGTTAGAAAAGGGAAAAACGAATGGGTTTATCCTTGCGCAAAGCAGCAATTTAAATAACCTAGAAGATGCATGGCAATTATTATTAGAAGAAAGTCAAGGGCAAAACGCGACCATTGTGCAAACCGCAAGCGAGCAATATTTAACAGAACGCTCCGATGAGTTGCCCATTGGCTTTCAGGTTATTCCAGGGATCAATCGACCGCTTGTCCCGCTCGTTAATGGCTGGGTTTGGGCAATGAGCACATCCGACCCTCAAAAACAACAATTGGCTTCCGACTTAATTCACATTCTCATCCAGTCCGATAATTTAGCCGAATGGAGTTCTGCCAGTCAATATTTGCCCAGTCGGCGGTCATCCTTAAATGCTTGGCCAACCGAAGATACGTATACGGCGTTTGCTCATCAACAATTACTACAAGCTAATTTACATCCTTTAACAAGCAGTACCAAAATGATGGCCGCATTAAACAATGCTGTGTTTGATGTGGTTACTCTGGCAAAATCACCCCAAGAAGCTGCAGGAGAAGCCATTCTCTCCTTACAAGAGTAATCGTTCCGTATGTCTTTATCCTTTCAAAATCGCGCAGATGATGCTCAACAATTGATAGCCGCGGCATTACAGGCAGCTAACCCTGCAACGGCCGTTTCCAACTATCTCCGCAAAGAACACAACAACATCTTTGTCGATAACCAAGCTTATGCAATCAAAAACGGCCGTATCTTTCTCATCAGCATTGGCAAAGCAGCTATCCCAATGGCTAAATCTGCAATTGCCATTTTAGGAGATACGCTGCACGCAGGGATTTGTTTAACCAAAGAAAGTGACCATATTCAACATCCCAACCTCCCAAATTCAATCCAGTTTTATACAGGAGAACACCCCGTTTCCGGAGAAAAAAGCATCGCCGCAACAACAGCCATCGCTAACTTACTTTCGCAAACAAAAGCTACTGACATTGTCCTTTGCCTCATTTCTGGTGGATGTTCTGCTTTATTAACCAAACCATTACTACGACTAGCCGATTGGCAAACGCTCAACAAAGCCCTTCTTGCCAGCGGATGCTCGATTAACGACTTCAATACAATCCGGCGGGCGTTAGACGCAGTAAAAGGAGGCGGCTTAGCGCAATGGGCAGCCCCAGCACAAGTTGCCACACTTATCCTCAGCGATGTCATTGGCAACGATCTAAAAGCAATTGGCAGCGGACCTACTGTGCCCACAGAAGAAACAGGCATAGTGGCAACGGCTGTTTTGCAAAAATACAAACTACACCAACAATTGCCTGCGCCAATTTGGGGGGAAATTGCAAAAGCATTAAAATCATCCTTACCCCAAGTTGCCCGCAATCACGTCCAAAACAAAATTATTGGCGATGTGCAAATGGCGGCACAAGCGATGGCCAAGCAAGCAGAAAATATTGGATTCACACCAACCATTCTCACCACTCACCTTGAAGGAGAAGCCAAAGAAGTGGGGCGGTTTGCGGCCGCCCTCGCCAAAGATATGCAGCCAGCAAACTGCCTGATTTTAGGTGGAGAAACAACAGTCACCCTAACCGGCAACGGTATTGGTGGACGCAATCTAGAAGTTGCCCTTTCCGCAAGCATCGGTATTGAAAGCGAGCCCAACACGCTCATATTTACCCTAGCCACAGATGGCGACGATGGCCCCACCAGCTGTGCAGGGGCAATGGTAACGGGAATGAGTGTGGAAAACGGCCGTAACCAAAACCTAGATGCACAACATTATCTGGCCAACAACGATAGCTACACCTACTTTTCCCACCTACCCAACCATTTAATCAAAACAGGACCTACAGGCACCAATGTCAACGACTTAATCTGCATCTTAAAGTATCCAGATTAAAAATAATATGGATGTCTTGCGTCACAATGTGCATCCCTCATAATTCATCATTCTGAAATTGGAGTTAACATGACAATAAAATTTGGAACCGACGGCTGGCGTGCCGTCATCAGCGAAACATTCACCTTTGCCAACCTGCGCCTCGTCGCCCAGGCCATCGCCGACTACATTTTGGAAGAAAATGGCAGCAATCCCAGCATCGTCATCGGTTTTGATACACGCTTCCTCTCTGACCGCTATGCGCAAGAGGTGGCGCGTGTCATGGCCGCCAACAACATCAAAACCTGGCTCGCTCGCGCCGACACCCCCACCCCCGCCATTAGCTACGCCGTCCTCAACAAAAA
>JBNKHS010000362.1:0-4632 GCA_050290485.1 Promineifilaceae bacterium (SeqCode)
CATCATAAGCCATCGGCATGATATAGTCGACATAGTCAAAGACTTGGTCCTGGACACCACCGCCCGTGTAACCTAGCGCCACAACAGCAGCCGTCAACAACTTGCCTCGACTGTGCATCGCTGTACTCAATTCTGCCATGAGAAGCGTATAATTATCGCCAGAGGTTCCTGGATCAGGATACTCCCAATCAATATCCACCCCATCCAAATTATACGTATTGACAAAATTAACCATGTTATTGACAAAAGCAGTCCGTGTATTGGCATTTGCCGCTAATGTTTCAAACCCTTGATCATTACCATCATTCCAGCCGCCAACAGAAATAAGCACTTTTACATTATTGGCATGTGCCGTGGTAACAAGCTGCTGCAACTTTGTTGGATTATCAAGCGGTTTTAAGCTGCCATCCCCACTGTCACTCGGCAAAAGAAATGCGTAATTGACGTGTGTCAATTTGCCAAAATCAACTTCATTGAGTGAACCCGACCAAGAAGTTACATACCCAATCACGCGAAACGGTTCCTGTGCCTCGACAGCAGGGGTTGTTTCTGGCTTCGAAAACACAGCAAATGCAAAAATAATAGCTACAAAACAAACAATCCAAATAATTCGGTTTTTCATTATTGTCCTCTTCTTTAATATCTAAATTAGGGTAATCTGTATCAATTGATGACTCCCTAGTTTGACTCGATCTAACAGTATTGAGGGAAATTGGCGTATAAAAATACATTTTGCAGCGCTCTACCTAAGTCCCGAGGACTTATAGCAACCACACGATGATAAAACACGCTTTTACCAAAGTCGGTTTTTCAACGCAAAGTTGCAAAGAAGCAAAAGGAAAGAGCTTTGCATCTTCCATCCTTCGCGTTCTTTGCGTTAAAATTTTTGTGCTTTGGTAAAGTCCTGGATGATAAAACTTATTGTTGGACGAAGTGATGGTTAAGGGTATATTAAATGTGCTTAGCAACAATAAAATCGAAACATGTCAAATCTTGATTCATTAGAAGCAATTGAAACCCTACGACGCCAATTGGAATCCATCCGCCATGAATTGGGCTCCATGAGTGACTACCTTGATCGCGGAAATCCAACACCAGACGAAGCAGAGAAAACAAAAGCGAGTATGCTCGCCCAAAAAACACAAGCAGAAGATCTGGAGTCTCAGTTGATAACAATGGTCAATAGGTATCGTCAAGAGCAACCAGAACTCGTTGTGCAATGGGTGACCATTCATCAAGCCATCTTTCAGGAACTAAACGCTTATTTTGAAGCTCATCAAAAAGAAGATGTCTATAGTTATCGTCTGGAGAGATATGTCACGGCTCAAGCGATCGAAGAATGGGAAAAAGTGAAATCAGGAGAAGCGGATTTTGTGATTAACAACAGCTATGTTATGAAAAATCGACAAGCAATCATTCATAAACATTTTGGATTTTAACGGCCGTTTCAGCACACAAACAAACCATAATATACAAAATCATCTGGAGAACCTATGACTTCCACAAACCTATCAGATTTTGCAGAAACATCCTTTACGTATGAAAACAAAACCCGTGCCGTCTACCGCAAAGGAAATGGTCCTGGCGTCATCATCATCCACGAAATTCCGGGAATCACACCCAAAGTAGCTGATTTTGGCCGACGGGTAGCCGACCAAGGATTTACCGTATTTCTGCCATCACTCTTCGGTACGCCCGGTAAAGAAATGTCTACCACTTATGCCGCAGAACAGATTATCCGCGCCTGCATTAGCCGAGAATTCTATGTTTTAAGTTTAGGCAAATCTAGCCCAATTACTGATTGGTTGCGTGCTTTGTGCCGTCATGTGCATGCTGAATTAGGCGGACCAGGTGTGGGTGCTTTAGGAATGTGTTTAACGGGCAATTTTGCACTCTCACTTATGCTTGATCCCACAGTAATGGCTCCTGTTCTCAGTCAACCCTCTTTGCCGTTTGGCATAACAGAAACACGCCGTCAATCTCTTCATCTCAGTGAGGCAGAATTGAGTCATGTTAAGGAACGAACCCAAAATGGTGTGTGTATCTTGGGATTACGTTTTACAAATGATTTCATGGTTCCCCCAGAACGATTTGAAACGTTACGCCAACAATTTGGATCTCAATTTGAAGGCATTGAGATCGATTCTAGCCCAGGCAACCCATTCAATATTCCCCGTTCGGCACATTCAGTTTTAACTGAAGACCTTGTCGATGAAGCTGGGCACCCGACAAAACAAGCTTTAGATCGCGTCTTTGCCTTTTTCAAAGAACAATTATTACGCGAATGATCTAGTTAACATCGATCAAAATTGAAGAGTTTGCCAGTGGGCTGCGTTTTTATAATAGAATGGCAATGGTGAAAGATCCCGACACGATTCTTAGTCAAGGGGTTGTTGACCGGGAATCACTAGCCGTGGCAATGCTAGAGCAATATTATGCCGCTTTACACTTCCTAGCCTACTCCATCCTTAGTGATCCTGACTTAGCGGATGATGCCGTACAAGAGGCGATCATTCGCGCCCTTGACCGCATAGAAAGCTATCAAGTTGGTAGTAATATGCACGCTTGGCTATCAGCTATCGTCGTCAACCAATGTCGCGATATGCTGCGCCGCATGAAAACACGGCAACGCTTGTATAACGTTCTACAACGTTTTGGGATCAGCAGGACTCCACAACATTCAACTGAAGACCGTTTGTTGAGCAGTGAAGCCAAACAAGATTTATGGTCTGCAGTGAATAAGTTAAACGACAAGCATCGTCTACCCATCATTCTACGTTACGTCCACAATTACAATGCACGCGAAATCGCACAGATCCTCGGCACACGTGAAGGCACGATACATTCACGCCTGCATCATGCTTGTCGACAACTCCAGCGGCAACTGATGATCGCGGAAGATGAAGCGTTGATCAAGGAGTATCTTTATGAGTGAGTTGTTCCATAGACAAGCACGTAAGCTTATGCAAAAGGAACAACTGTCGGCACAAGAGTCAGGTGCTTTAGCAAACCATCTGCAACAATGTGAAACTTGCCGACACGATATGACAATGCATCTGCATCTGTTACAGAATATAAAGTTAGCACCGGTGCGCATGAAGCCCACCCCCACACTCAGATCTATCATGCGCCAACGGGTGCAACGACAACAAAGGAGGCACCAAATCATGAAGCCTATACAATTGTTGGCCGGAGTAGCCACCCTGATGATCATCCTCGTCGCTGGATGGTTGCTCTTAATAAAGTCTCCAGAAACAACATTAGAACCAGTCGCCCCAAATCCAACGGCCGTTCCTACCTATCTTCCAGCCCCTCTCTGTGAGACCGCAGAAAAACCTTGTCTGGAAATCCACTTCGACGGTAAAAACTGCACCGTTGCGGGTCCAACAGATACTCGTACCAATAAGTTTGTATTTATCTATGTGAATGAAAGTGATAATATTGCCCGGTTTGAGGCCGTGAGAATTAATGAGGATAAGAACATCCAAGATCTAGTTTACTTTGCGGAAAATACACCCCAAAACTTAATGCAATCTTGGATGCACTCGGCAGGACTGTGGCATACAGTCGTTGTTCCAGAAAAGAGTGTCACCCTTGAAGCTTCTTTAAATGAGTCTGGAGATTACGGCATCCTTTGTTTCAAAGAGCCACCATATGCTTATTTTGGAAGCGGGTTTACTTTGGAAGAGTAATTTCTACTTAGAAGCAAGCCATGGGGACTCTGTGAGCCACTTTATGCCAGTCTTAGACCGTTAAGTGCTCCACTGAAAATAAGAGAGCACTTAACGGTCTCAAAACTTTCTCAACTTAATCACGCACAATATTTGGCAAATAAATTTGATATTGTGGTCCACTTACACCCGACTGCCAGAACCCATCATTTAGGGCATACTCTCCGCCGGAAACGGTATTATGGCTGTCATGTTGTCCAATCGTGCCCATCACTGTGTATTCACCGCCAGTTGATATGCCACCACCGCCATCCACACTCCACCAATTGATCGCGAACTGACTGTTGCCAGCCATGGTTACGGCCGTAATGAGAAACAGCCCAATCAACGCCAAAACTATAATTAACCGTCTCATGGTTGCAGCTCCTGGGTTGCACTATCTTTAGCAGCATCTGGAAACAGATTGGAATCAGAATCAGCAAATGGCGCACGCTCCAAGCGATAATCCTCAAATCCTAGACGTTTTCCCACTAGGCGATAAGAAAATTCAGCAGTAGCCTCTCCATCTCGTAAATGAACTTCAAATTGCGTTGGTGTTCGATTGGTAACGTATAAATCTGCCTCCCCATAAGCCTGTAGGAAAACGTGGTAAGGTTCTTCAAGATTAACCGTTTGCGCAAAAATGGGATCTATCTGGATGACGACTACCCCATCGGCCAATTGACCAAACCCATAATCGCTAAACCATACTTCTGTAGCCTCTTCTGCATACATAAATCGGGCCCCATCTTCAGTTGCGACAATAGCATTCTTACTACCTCCAATGACTGATAAGCCCGTTTGCCCTCCAGGTGTCGAAACATAAACACCATCTGCATTTTCTGAAATAAAGCTGCCAGCCCAACCGCTACCAGTACTGCCCGTATGATGTCCAAAAACTGCGTATCCGCCATCTTCTTCA
>JBNKHS010000363.1:0-4622 GCA_050290485.1 Promineifilaceae bacterium (SeqCode)
TACAGAAGCAACCATCAGCATCCCTGCCAACGATATCATCGAAGAAGCATTTGAAGAACGAAAAGCAGAATCCTTTTTAGTAGCTACGAAAGATAATCACCTGTTACGCATCAATGTTGAAAACAACGAACCTTTCCTTGATTGGTCGTTGGATCAAATAGAAGATGTAACAAGCCTGTATTGGGGAGATGTTGATGGAGACGCACTCCCTGAATTTTTTGTGGGCAGCAATGAAGAAAGCTCTGGCATGGTTCGCTTATATTCATATCAACAACAACTCCTCGATGAACTGCCGCTTGCCAGTGGTGTCTTTGCTTTAGATGTACTCCACCGTGAAGAAGACGAGGTCGCTGACCTGGTTGTTGTCTCTGAAAACGGAGATATTCAACTCTTCCGTCCGCAAGAAAATCGTCCGCCATTACTCACAAATCCCACCACAGAAGTAACCGAAGGACAATATAGTGTTAGCATTTCTGTGGCTGATGTTGAAGCAGATAATGTGATGGTTCGCTTGGAAACGTGGAACGAAGAAACAGGATTCTGGGTTTCTCAGGGAGATGCATCAGCCCCTACAGGCAATGAACGCTTATTCTGGCTCGTTAAAAATTTACCTCAAGACGGGACGGGTGTCGATTTTCGCTTTTTCTTTAATGATGGAGCTCATCAAGGATACATTTTGCCCGCAACTGGGCCATCTCCAATTGGGCTCACAGGGCTCTTCGGCATCGATTCTGCGGCCCTTTTACTGCTGGCAATCATTGGTAGTGCAGTCATTATTCTTTTTATTCGCCAAACCCAACTACCTACGGTACGTGCCCGTCGCTTTTATCGTCAGCTTAAAAAATCACCTATGGTAACGCTGCTGCTGATCGAAAAACGATATCTCAGCAGTCAAGGGTCGCCCGATCTATTGCTCAATTTAGCAAGCACCGCACGGCAAGACAATAACCGCAATTTAAGCAATTTGTCAGATGGCCTATATCTATTGCCCGATCGCCCATACGTCGCCTTGCCGATCATTAACGGAACACTCGAAAACATCCAAAAGTCAGATCCGAACTGGGAAGGGTTAGATCGTTGGGAGTTAATGTTTAATACAGGTCAGGCGTTGTTTGAAGCTTCTTCAATAACTGAATTGAGCTTACTTCGTCCACAATTGGTTGAGCTGCTAGACACGCTAGAAGAGGAAGACGAATGGTCGCCAACATTGGGAGCAATGCTCCCAATTTTGACCAATTTGCGTGATAGTGAACGTGTCAATCGGCCTGAAGATCGCTTGGTCTATTTAACAGAAGCGGTGCATCGCCTCAATGAGCTACAGCGTCATTTGCCTGAGTTTTCGCCACGCATCCAGAAAACATTAACGGCCGTATTGGTCAATCGTTGGTTTGGGTTGGTCAATGCGGAACGAGAAGAGTTACGTGGACGTGCCGAACTACATATTGTACTCAAAAGCAAGCGCATCGTTCCCAGTACAGAAACATTTATCACCTTGGAAATTGCCAATAATGGTCGCGCTCCTGCAGAAAACATCATTTTTGCCTTAGAAGAAAGTCCTGCTTATGAAATTTTGAGCGCACCTGAAATCATCGAATTTTTGCCACCTGATAGTCCACGGCAAGTCAATTTCAACATCGTTCCTAAAGTTCCTGATCGATTCCGCGTCGGGGTTACCGTCACATTTGATGACCGCAATCAACGAAGTAAAGTCGTTGCCTTTGGCGACATGGTGCATTTACTCCTTCCCATTCGAGACTTCACACCAATTGAAAACCCTTATTTGCCGGGCACACCTTTGCGCAGTAACAGCACCATCTTTTACGGCCGGCAACAGCTGTTTGATTTCATTGCCGACAACGCTGGTGGATGGTCGCAACGTAATGTCCTCATTTTGATAGGACAACGACGGACAGGGAAAACCTCATTGCTCTTGCGTTTAGAAAAGATGCTGCCCGAGAAGTTATTGCCTGTTTACATTGATTGTCAATCTCTGGGTGTCATTTCCGGTATGGCTAACTTCTTCCACGATTTAGCGTGGCTGATCTCCGATGCCCTCGCCATGCGCGAAATCGAACTGCCTGTACCTGATTTGTTTGCTTGGGAGAGTAATCCTACCGGAGAATTCCAACGCCGCTTTATTCCGCTGGCTCAATCTTTGTTGCCCGAACAAACAACCTTACTACTCGTTTTTGACGAGTTCGAAGCATTTGAAAATTTGGTTGACGATGGCATTCTGCCGCCAACTATTTTTAGCTTTATGCGCCATCTGATGCAGCATAGCGAAGGATTGAGTTTTATTTTTGTGGGCAGCCGTCGTTTGGAAGAGATGAGTGCCGATTATTGGTCTGTTTTGTTTAATATCGCCCTCTATGCACGCATCGATTATTTAAGCGAAAAATCAGCCGTTCCACTGATTACAGAACCGGTTGCTCCTAATTTAATCTATGATGATTTGGCGATTGATAAGATCTTGCGAGCCACAGCAGGACATCCTTATTTCTTGCAGCTCGTTTGTTATACCTTAGTTAAGCAAGCAAATGATCGGGGTACAGGATATGTCACTATTTCTGATGTCAATGATGGCTTGGATGAGATGTTGAGCTTAGGTGAGGTGCATTTTGCTTATTTATGGCAGCGTTCTTCGGCAACAGAACGTGCTTTATTAACGGCCGTTTCCCATATGGATGCCGATTTAGCGTTTCATCCCGAAGACCTCATGGAATTTTTGGAACAGTACAACATCTTCTTAAATCCCATCGACGTCACCACCGCCCTGCATCAACTTGTGGAACGGGAAATTATGCGCGAGGTAACACAAGGGGCAACCATGCAGTACGAGCTAAAAATTGGCCTTGTTGGTTTGTGGATTGTCAAACACAAAAGCATCAGCAAACTACACGCCATGTTTGTCGAAGACACGCAAGGTATTAATGGCGATGGGCAAAAAGGAACCCGTTCATTGCCGAAAAAAGTGAAAGAATAATATTATATCTTCCAGCCTACAGGCATATTTCCCCATGTAATGTCAGCAGCAGATAAAAATTTGGCAAGATGTCTGATCGCTCTTGTAACTTGTCGCCCTCGTTTTTTTGTGGGTTTGACGTTTTCTTCAAGATATACATTGTCTACACGAAGAATATTTGCTTTGCGATCCATTTGAGCATCAACACGCCCAACCAGTTGATCATTTTCAAGAATCGGTAAAACATAATACCCAAATTCGCGCTTGGCCTTAGGTACATAAATTTCAATGCGATAATAAAAGTCCCAAAGCAGCTCGGTACGATCGCGATCACAAATGAGGTTATCAAATGGAGAAAGCAAAGTAGTACGGCCGTTCCAATTACCACGTTCAATTTCATCAAGCAAAGCCACATCTTCCTGATGCAAATACCAATCTCCTTTCAACACCTCACCATTTTTTGTAATCTGCACGTTTTCTAAGATCCCTTCTTTAGTCAAGTTTATTAAGACTTGTTTCAATTCAGGATACATGCTCCGCGTGTAATGCTTTTTGATTTGTGCTTCTGTGGCCACACCCAAAGCACGAATTGCTTTTTGTGCAGAAAAGGTAGTCACTTCAAGGGGCGCCCAACTTTCTTGAGGCGTCCAGTCGGGCCAAAAATCTTGAGCCAAGCCCCATACACGTTGATTGCCCTCACGCCCAACGACCATCACTTCTCCTCGTGTCCAATAATGATCTAACAAGCGGGGCACTAAACGGCCGTTATACCAGCGCGATCCATTTTCTCGTGGGCCTTCAATTTCTCGTGATAATTTAGGACCGTCCGCTAACTTGGTTAGGATATATTCACTTAACGGCTCAAGCACATCCTTATTCTCAGCAAACCATTTTTGGCGATAGGATGACCAATTGGCAGGATCACGGCTCAATTGCATATTATAAAAATGAACCGGATACTCTTCTGTCAGCACCATGGAGGCAGCATGTGCCCAATATTCAAAAACAGCCCGTTCCTGCCAACGAAATGCTTCGAATGCATCCTGATCATACAATCCCAACCGGCTCCATAAGACCAATTCATGGGTGCGGGCCACATGACGAATCGGATCGAGCTGCACGCAGCCTAAATCGCGGAACAACTCAAGGAAAGACGGCCGTTCCTGGGCATCTAAATATTGACGAGAAATTGCTAATTTGCGTACAGTCTCATGAGATATTTCACGGTATTTGGTCATCAAAATCCTCCATGCCAAATTATATGACCAAATCACAATCAGAACAAATGTTCACAATTGGGACTCAAGGACACCCCATCCTTCGTCGTAAATCGGATTGGTTAGTCTCTAAAAAATAAAACGGGTAACCGTAGGGGAACACCCACGTGTGTTCCCAAGATGAGGGCAGACACACAGGTCTGCCCCTACCCAAAATCATCACCCTTTTTAATTCTTAAATTACAAATAATCCGATTCTTGGTTTGTTAAACCGAGCCACAATTTTCCCTCATAGTGGTTGACGACACTGGTATCGCCTCGTTAGAAAAATTGACCGCCAATTGCTAACGAAACTCCTATGAAAATTCATTGCCTAAACATCTAAATCGTCTTATAACTATCTTTTATTGTGGGTATTTCTAGTGAAAACGCAAAAGTTTTTT
>JBNKHS010000364.1:0-4571 GCA_050290485.1 Promineifilaceae bacterium (SeqCode)
ATAGTCGCCGATACAAAAGCCATTATTGCAGAAGCAAAAAAAAGGGACATTGTAGTAATTATTGACAACACCTTTGCCACCCCATATTTATGCAAACCTTTGGACGATGGTGCAGATTTGGTCATCCACAGTGCCACAAAATATTTAGGGGGGCATTCTGATGTTGTTGCTGGCGTTGTAGTCAGCTCCCAAGAGAAGATCTCCCAAATGTGGTCTAATCATATGTTATTCGGTGCTTTACTGCATCCCATGGAAGCATGGTTGTTAGAGCGAGGGCTTAAAACATATGGTGTGCGCATGCAGCAACATAATGCAAATGCATTGACTGTTGCTCAATATTTAGAAACGAACAAAGCTGTTCGTGAAGTTTATTATCCCGGACTTAGCAACCATCCTCAGTATAGATTAGCAAAAATACAGATGTTCAATGGATTTGGGGGTATGGTTTGTTTTGATTTACGTGGTGGCAGGCAAGCTGGGTATGATTTTTTGCAGAAACTAGAGTTGTTGCCTTTGGCGGTTAGCTTGGGTGGTGTGCATTCATTGATTACGCATCCTGCGAGCACAATTTCTGCCGTGCAAAGTGATGAAGAAATTGCGGCAAGTGGTGTATTACCTGGCTTGGTTCGCTTTTCAGTTGGGTTAGAGGATGTTGTCGATATTATTGCTGATTTGGATCAAGCATTAGCCAATTTGTAATTTGCGACAAAACCTTCTTTAATTTCGTAAAGAAATCGTAAGTGAAATGTAAGTTTTCTGTCGTATAAATTGTATAAGAATACCTTGTCAAGAAGGGTATCAAACTGTAGTATAAGCAGGGAGTTTAAAAATTGATAGATGGTGGGAAAACGGCCGTTTATCAAAATCCAAAAAAATGGTGCATTATGTCAACAATTGAACCAGAACTAATTACAATCATCGAAGGACCAACGCCTGAATTTCATGTTACCCCCCAAGATTGGGTCCAGTCCATTCATGAAGGACCTGAAGATCGTATGGTTGCCGTGACGCAATTACGTACAGGCAATGGTGATGATATTATGGAACGTTGTCGCAACGCATGGCGAGAAGGGCGCACCGTCAAGTTAGATTTCCCCGATGAACTTCGCATGCGTCAACAAGTGGATGTTGTTTCTATCAAGAAACAAGAATTAGATGAAGGTCCATTACTCCATTTATGGGTTTCTTTGCCTGCAGCAGATCTTGAAGTTCAAGATGATTTTGATGATTATGATGATGAGGACGATGATCTCTTTATTTCATAATTTGAGATTTTGAAAATTACGATTAAACTAAGCGTAAAGTGTAATGAAAAGTACACTTTACGCTTTTTTTTACCTAAAAATATTTTGGAAACAGAACATTTTCATTCTTCATCTCGCACAATTCATAATTAAAAAGGAGTTCCCACATGTCCTACGAAACGATTTTGTACACTGTTGAAAATGGTGTTGCTACCATTACCTTAAATCGTCCAGATAAGCTAAATGCATTTAATGACCAGATGATTGCCGAGGCAACAGACGCTTTTAAGCAAGCAGGACGAAATGCTGAGGTACGTGTGGCGATTTTAACTGGAAACGGCCGTGCCTTTTCATCAGGGCAAGATTTGGCTGATGTTGTAGAACGTGGGGAAGATTTTTCTATCGGGGAGCATTTACGACATGGATACCACAAGTTGATTAAACAAATGGTGCGTTTAGAAAAACCGATTATTGGAGCCATTAATGGGGTTGCGGCTGGCGCAGGATGTGGGGTCGCCTTGGCGACTGATTTTCGTGTTGCTTCAGATAAGGCAAGTTTTATGCTGGCGTTTAGCAAAGTTGGGTTAGTGCCTGATAGTGGGACAAATTGGTTTTTACCTCGTCTAATTGGACAGGCAAGAGCGTACGAGATGGCATTTACGGCCGAAAAAGTGCCTGCGCAAAAAGCATATGATTGGGGAATGATCAATCGTATTGTTCCTGCGGAGCAGTTACATGAAGAAGTCGTTGCGTGGGCTGGATCTATGGCGACTGGTGCCACATTGGCCTACGGTTTAACAAAGCGGGCGATGTATAAAGCTTGGGATTCTAACTTGTTTGATGCTTTAGAATATGAAGCTTACTTGCAAGAAATTGCTGGGCGCAGTGAAGATAACAAAGAAGGCGTGACCGCCTTCTTAGAAAAGCGAACTCCACAATTTAAAGGTAAGTAACAGCAACCTTATAATACGCATGTAATTTAAGCTGTATATTTGGTTTCAAGCTGTCTTTTTAAATTCTTGAAGTTTTGTTCAATTTGTTTGTCTATTACCTTTTTTGTGATGGGCCACACCAATTTTAAGATGCCATGTGTGTCCATAGATGCAATCATGGTGACTTTGCACCCATCGTCCTCCTGCTCTGTGAGGTAAGTCACTTTGTATTCTAGCTGATTGCTTTCATTAACAAACTGGTATTTTGTATTGGGGGCAATTTCTGTGACGCGAATTGTGCTTTTAACTTTAACGAAACCAACTGCTGAAATTTGATTAAATTTTGTTCCTACACCAATATCGCCTTTGGTTAATTTTTCTGCTGATAAAGATTGCACCCACCATTCTGCATCATTGCGGAAGTCGGTCATGTAGTTAAATGCAACTTCGGGAGAACATTGGACATAAATTGAGTGTGTAAGTTCTGGCATAACAAATACTCCAAAATATGTTTAAGATTGTTCTGACGTTATTACTTCGATAAGTTCGAAAAGATACGATGGCTCCTCATGTCTGCGACGTGCAACCAATAATGTTGACCTGGATTTGTTTTTGTTTAACTTATCGGAAAGGTAACAACCTGTGGTGTTGCGATGGTGTAAGGAATTGAATTGAAGAATGTTATTTTGTAGCAGGTGTTACTTATTCTTGAATTGTACCATAGACAACATTGTCTTTGGTGACAAAGATGCGTAGAGGAGTTTCGGCGACATCAAAGCTAGTAATATCATTAAAAAGCTCTTCACCATTGGGTCCTGTTGCACGATATTGGGCAAGTACCTGACCAGTGGGGCGGCTGACTTGGACAATACGGCCGTTTCCCGCGTCAGCGATAAAGATAGAGGCGTTGAGTCCGCGCCCAACGATTTTGACTGCTGTTGGATTAAGCAAAGGCGTGCCTAACCCCTTGGTTAAGAGATCATTTTCATCCCACTGGATGCGCCCAGAGCGTGTGTCATAATACCGAATACGGCCGTCTGCATACAAAATAACTAATCCTCCGTCCCCGCTAAAAAGATCGAAATCTATAGCGCTCTGTAATTGAGGATCATCATTAAACGCAGCAAGCGTCCGATCTCCTGCATTGGCTGCAAACCCAGTTTCAGATGGAAAGTATTTCCAGATGACACCAACTCCAGGATCTAAAATGTAAAGACGATCACTAAAAAAGGCAATATCCGTTGGGTTAGACCATTCACTAGCCAGGTCAAGCGGATAGGCAAATGTATTATCATATCCTGGTTGGAAGTTGAGTAAAGCACCGTTTGTATCGAGCATGGCTAAGCTGGCATTGTTATCTACAACGCCATCCGACTGCCACAACATATCAACAACAGACCCTACGACATGAGTGCCAATTGCCTGCCCATTAAAGAATAGTTGTAAAGGATCCCCTGTTGGATTGAGATAACTTTCATCCGTGTCATGTTCATAAACATATGAATTAGTTGTATCTAGTGTGTAAACGCCCCCATCCGTCTCTTGACGCAGGACTACAGGATTGATGTTTGTTCCTTCTGTTTCATATTGAAAAAAGGGTTGTGCTGTCAGGCGTGTGACTGTGTCTAAACGGTCAAGTCCAGCACGAGCAATATTGCGCATTTGTACGACTTGTTCATCACCAGGACGTAATTCGGTATCTGCTTCTTCAGCAAGTAGAAAGATTTCATTATAAAGTTGACGGGCAACGGCATCTTCTGATGCTTCTTCAGCTAGTGCTATTTTTTGTCCCATCTCAGCTTTGACTTCAGATAGTCTTTGCACGCGCCCGCGCTGCAAATAAACACTGCTGACAATTAGCGCAACCAAAACAGGAATGGTTATGGCGATAAGTGCGGGAATGATCCAGTTAATTTCTTCTCCCTCTTCATCTGCGGCAACAGTTGGACGTAAACGTGCCAGTAAATCGACTAACCATGCTGTAAATAGAGAGAGGCTGAGGGCAACTTTTGAGCCTGCTTTACGCGCATTTTGTTCGACAACTTCTCGGTCCACTGTGGGAAGCCGTGAACTATCTTCCACTTCTGAGGATGCATGGATAGGAGGAACGGGTGCTTGTCTTTTAGGTGCGTTACGTTCTGGTTGTGGTTTACGTTCGGTGGTTGTAGCAAGGGGTGCTGTTTCTGGATCGCGGCGTGGCTGGGGAACGGCCGTTTCCCCAAGCGCCATTCCAGCAATAGGTACAGCCACCTCAGGAAGATCGTAAGGAACATCGCCGACAAACTCAACCAAAACAAGCCGTGCTGTATCTGGGCCAATTAAATTTGCCAACATTTCCCGACCAATTTCAACCGTTGTGCCTACAATTGCTTTTTGGAATGCAGATGTAGGTAGG
>JBNKHS010000365.1:0-4514 GCA_050290485.1 Promineifilaceae bacterium (SeqCode)
TTGAAGTCGTGGGCAATACCTGCTGCCAACTGCCCCACAGCAGCGACACGTTCTTGCTGAATAAGGTGAGCCTGTGCAGAGTTTAATTCCGAAAGTGTTGCTGCTAATTGCTCATTGCTTGCCTCCAAAGCTTCTTCTCGAAGTTCTAATCCTTCCAACGTGTGCCTTAGTTGTGCGGTCATTTTGTTAAAGGCATCGCCAAGCTGCGCCATCTCCTTACTGGATGTAACCTTGGCTTGGGCACTTAAATCTCCAGCTGTTATTTGCTCAGTAACGGCCGTTAAATGGGCAATCGGCTTTGTTAACCAACCCACCATACGGATCGTTAACAGAACGACAACAACCATCAAAAATACGGTCCAAATGATGGTTAATTGCAAAGCGCGTTTAATGGGTGCCAGAAACGTATCTTCTGGTTGTGCATAAATAACCGTCCATGGTTTTGCTGTTAATGGGACGGCTGCCATTTTATTCGAGGTGCCATCAGAAGTTATCGGTGCAGCGAAAAAAGGATCTGTTTCTATGTCTTCCAATCCTTGTCTCAGTTCAGGGAGATCAAGCGCTAAATTTGCATAATCTTGGTTGGGTAAAAGTCCACTCGCTTGTAGATCTGCAAATTCTGTTGTATTGAATGGCTTAACCAATCGAAAAATCTCTGATGAATCCACATCATTACTTAAAAATAGTTGATGTTCATCAAGAAGAAGGGCGAAAGAATCATTCCCGACGAGTTGTTGGCTTTCAGACACAATTTTTTGCAAGGCAGAAATGCTGTAACGAACACGTAAAATACCCACAATCTGCCCAATATCATTGCGTATGGGATTGCTAAAGTAGAAGTAAACCCCACCAACCGATTGCGCAAACTCGATAGGCGATACATAAGGGAGTCCTGTAATGAGTGGTTGTCGAAAATATTCTTGTTCCGATTCATCGTTTCCCATATTGGAAGATCTAGAGTCGAGGACATTACGGCCGTTTTTGTCTAGAATTGCGTAAGAATCTATGAAAAAGAGATCCTTATTGTGTAACATCTCTAACGTTTGAGCCGCAACGATTGTTGTTTCTCCCTCACGTTGTTTTTCTGGTAATTTTGCGAAAGTTGTAATAGAAGGTAAAGTCGCCTCAATACGGATTGCCTCCAGATTATCGTACAAAAAATTGTCGAGCCCACTTGCCGTTTGCGATGCAGCTGCATATAAAGCTTGATTTCCTTGTTCTGTTAATGCCGTTTGCGTAAAGCGAATATAAAAAAATGCCAAAATTGCCAAAGCCGCAAGTGCCACAAGCAAGAATGCAGAAATCATTTGTGTATATAAAGATGTACGACGAAGTCTGGAGCGAAAGGATTCCATTACTCAATAACTTTTTCTGCCGCAAGCTGCGCCTCTTCCATTATTTCGGCAATCGGGCGTTCTGTGGTTAATACTTCAATTAGTAGATCATTGTAAATTCCCCAAAGTAATTGGGGATCTTTACGCCATTGCGGCAAAATTTCTAACTCTGAATTGTTCAATAACTGATCAATAAATTCTTGTGTGGCAGAATCAACATTCGGCCGTAACTTTGTTAAGGCAGAACGCGTTGAAGGCAAACGACCTAATGTTGGGTATACTAAATCTTGTGTGTCTTCTCGAACTAAAAATTTCACCCACTCTGCTGCCAATTCTGGATGTTCGCTTTGTTGCAAAACTGCGTAAATCACATTGCCGACAATAATGCTAGCTGGCTGCCCATCTTCAGGAATGGGCACGGCTGAATATCGACAATCTTCACACCCTACCGATTTTGCCCACCCAGGATGCCAGCTCCCCGCAATTTGATAGGCAGATAGCCCTAAAAACAGTTGTTCATAGACTTGCCCTTCGTTGGCATTAAAAGAAAGGCCAGGCGGGGTTTGTTTATGGAGTTCGCGAATAAATTCCAAGACAGGGATTGCATCAGGATTGTTGAAGTATGGTTTTGTGCAATTGTCCTGACAGAGTGGTGCACCAGCTTGTGCCAAAAAGACAGCAATGCGGAAAATGCCGCCCACAGATGTTTGTACAGGGCCTTGTATTGAAAATCCATAATAATCACCTGCACCGCTTTCTGTGATTTGCTGTGCCTGATTTAATAATTCATCCCATGTCTCGGGGGGCTCATCACAATTTAGGCCAGCGGCGATAATAACCTGACAATTACGCTCAAAAGCAAAAACACCTGTGAACGCAGAAAGACCGTAGATGGAGCCATCTACCTGTGCCGCCTTGTAGGTTCCGGGGATAAGATCGTCTTTGACATCATCAATGACATCATCAAGGGGGACCAATGCCCCCAACTCGGCGTATTGTTGGAAAAAATTTTCGCCAACGACAATGTCTGGCGCTGTGCCTGCAAGCAGGGCGTTGAATAAATTTTGGCGTAAGGTTTCATCCCAGCCTTGATGTTCGATGGTGACTGTGACACCGGGATGCTCCGCTTCAAATTGTTCTTTAAGATACAATCCATAGCGTCCTGCACCTTCAGGATCGGTAGTTATCGTACTGTGGGTAAAACTTTCTGCCCAAATTACCAATTCAACAGGTTCTGAAGACTCGGACGTTTCAGTGGATGTCAGGGTAGACTCTGGTGTAGGGGGGAGGGACGTTGGCGCATCATTTGTAGGAACTTCACAGGCAATCAAAAACAACAACAGGCATAAGAGGGAAACAACAAAACGTGTGGTTGACCGATTGGTAAACATTAACCGTACCTTTCCTTTTGTAATATGCGGCCCCATTTTGTGAAGATTTATATTTTATTGTAGCGGGAAAGGAAGTAGGATGGTAGGTATTATAGTCCAGTTTTGGAGGATAAAATTTGCGAGGAGGTACGTGATGTGTGAATCTGTGCGTACTAAGTCTCACACATCACGCATAACATTCAAATCATGAAGGTTTTAGGGCCAAACGGCCGTTCCGGTGCCATCTCGTAAATCAATTTCCATCAAAGATTGCAGGGATAGGTAAGCAAAATCTCGTGTCCATGTCAGGCCACGCCATTGGGAAAATATGTCATTGACCTCTTGGCTTGTTTCGTAGGTAAGGGAACCATCTGTGGGCGATAGTTTTTGGGTTAACAGCTGCATGGGATCGTCGTCGGTCAACAGCTGAATGAGATAGATTCCATTTGGGGTCACATTGGATGACCAATTTTCTTGTTCTTGTAAGGTATGTTGCCAAACAGGAACGGCCGTATCTCGATTGATGCCCCAAATTTCAGTTTGATCTGATCCTCGTGTCCGTACGGCCGAGGCCACAATGATATTATCAACCAGGCCCAGTGGTGCCATGTCATATCCGTCATCCTCAACTTGGGCGATGACTTCGCCATTGTTGAGGTCAATTTGGACAACGTTGTTGTCGGAAACGGCCGTATCCATCTGCGCCAGTAAACTATCTGCCAGTAAGACAAAGTAAGGTGATCGTGACGCTTCGGTGGTAATGCCCGAATTGGCACTGAGCCCAAAGGGTAATTCGATATTGTCAGCTAAGCGACTGCCCCAGAGCATCTCACCTGTAGCTGGGTCCCATTGCTGCACACAGAGCAAATCAACCATCCCCGACCCAAAAATAAAGTAGATGGCGTTTGTACCTTCGTTAATAAACACTTGCCCATTACGTAACAATGTATCGTCGTCAAAAAAGTTATCAGGATCGGGACAACCTGGATTGAGCTGATGAACGAGTTCCCCTGTTTGTAAATCATGCAGCCGTAAAACGGCCGTAAGTGCGCCCTCAATTTCGGTACGATCGACAATGGCGACGTTGCCATCAATAAATGCAAACGTGAATAAACCATCATCAACATACAAATAGTTGTCATTATCGAGGCGCTGCTGCCACAGTTGTTGGCCTGTTCTGGCATCAATCCCATACAAACTATTGTCATCAGTAAAGACAACAACAACACCATCTTTTGCACGAATACAAGAATCACAAAGACGAGTCACTTGGTCGCTTAAATTTAATTGCCACAAAAGTTCACCATCGGCACGACTGTATGCTTTGAGCGCATTTTTCATGGTAATGTACACATTTTGGTTATCAAACCCAAAATTAAAGGATTGGTTTTCATCGGTCGTTGCGGCTTCTTGTTCCCAACGAATGTCACGACGGCCGTTTTCCGAATTTGCTTCTGTATAACTGACCAAAATTGGAATTTCATCGCCACCATATTGCCAATTTTCGATCAACAAATCAGGAGCTAAGCCATCACCACCTTGCGTAGTGGCGACCACATGATTAAATGGTTGGCGGCGAAAGGTGGCTACCGATTCTGTCGCTGTTTCCACGGATTCGGCAACAGATTCAAAATCGCCTGATAATACACTTTGCATGATCGACTCGGCCTGTTCAGGGCTGTTGAGCCAAAAAACAGCGCCAATGATGCCAAAGGTGATGAACAAGATGAAGAGCGTCATGCCACAGCCACAGCCAGAAGAGGTTGCGGCTCCGGCGGCTGCCGTCGAACCAAGTGTCGAGATTTGAATG
>JBNKHS010000366.1:0-4472 GCA_050290485.1 Promineifilaceae bacterium (SeqCode)
GAGTGACTGAACTCATACTGAATCAGTTTTATTATCCACCACAACTGCCTTGAGCGGTTCCTTCACAATCACCGGCGAAGACAGGTGCAGAAAAGGTAGGTGCGGCTAAGAGGAAAACAACAGAGGCGGCTAAAATAAAATAGGTCACTTTACGACGAATTGCTAACGTATACATTTACTTTTATCTCCTAAAACTAAGCAGGTGGTTCGTCACATTGCCGGCACCGGGTAGGCAATTCAGACCAAAAGGCCTTGCCCAGAACCAAATATTCATTTGCGTTCACAATGTTTTTGAACCGATTTTTTTCACAAAACTGTTTTGAGTTAACTCTGCTAGCAGTATAGATTTAGGAGTGGGGTTCGTCCTGATGGTTCACTGAGGATTGACTGAGAAGAGACTGAGAATGTCAGTTTTCAGTAGTTAGTTTTCAGTTTTCAGCTGTGTGCTTACTGAAGCCTGCACACTGATTAAGGGAGGAAGGAAATGTTAAACAAAGGTGTAGACGAGGGTGGAGGAGGGGTGCGTTATCGGCTGGATTTTCGGATGGGGGCGGTAGAGCAAATTGCACAGTGGGTGCTGCGCCAAAAAAGTGGAGTTGTGGTTGGTCTAGCCGGGGCGGGAAAATCAAATTTTGTGCAATTTATTTGTGAAGAGTCGGAACAGATCCGCAAACATTTGCCGGTCCATTTACCGGCGGTGGCCTTTGTTCCCATCGACCTCAATAATTTGGTGGATCTCACATTGAGTACGCTTTACCGTGTGATTTTGCGCGCCTTTTACTATCATCGTGCGTACTTCCCCAAAACCTTGGTTGAATCTGTGGTGCGCTATTATGAGGCGGTGCGAAATGTAAAAGACCCGTTTGTCTCGCAAAGCGCGTTGTATGAACTGCTATTTACGATTCGGGATAGTGGTTGGCGTGTTGTGCTTGTATTTGATCGTTTTGATGCTTTTGCCGAAGAAACAACCCCAGAATTGACCAACACATTACGGGCACTGCGTGATAGTTTCAAGCAGACGCTCAGCTACTTTTTAGTCATGCGTCAGGAAGCGATTTATTTGCCAGATCCAATTGTGACAGGGGAGTTGGTTGAGTTAGTGGATATGCATGTGTGTTGGATTGGGGCGATGGGGGAAGGAGATGCTCGCTATTTTATTGAGCAAGAGTTGCAGTTTGCCGGACCACAACCGCATGAGGAAGATATTGCGGAGATATTGGCTCTAAGCGGCCGTTTTGCATCGGTGCTCAAAGCGGTATGTGATTGGTGGGTGGAGTTGAGTGCTGAACAGCGAGAAATGAAAGACTCTTGGCTAGCAATGCTTAAAAATCACAAACCTGCCCATTTTCGTCTTAATGAAATTTGGGATGGGTTGAATCAGGAGGAAAGACATTTGTTGGTGCGCTTCCACTTGGGGCAGCTTGCCGAGTTACAAGCTGAGCAACGCAGAGCCTTGCAGCGAATGGAGGCAAAAGGGGTGGTGGTTTTGTCTGTCGAAGGGTGGAAGATAAACGGCCGTTTATTGGCACAATTTGTCGAATCAGTCATTGGTACAGGCTTGGGGCGTATTTTGTATGATGAAAAATTGGGGGTGATTTATCGTGGAGGAGAGGAGGTGGTTGATTTACGGCCGTTGGAAAAAGAGATGTTGCTTTTCTTCGTTAAAAATCCATATCGGCAGCATAGCAAGTTAGAGCTCGTTGGGAATGTTTGGCCTGATGATGTGTATCGTGAAGGGGTGACCGACGATAGTTTGTATCAAGTAGTGCGTGGTTTGCGCAAAAAGATTGAGCCTAATCCATCGAAGCCAACCTATGTTGTCAGTCGGCGTGGGTATCCAGAGAGTGGCTATCAATTTTACCCAGAAGGGCAGCCGAATGGATAACGAGTAACAGATAATGAATAATTGTCAATGAGTTTCTTGCAACAAGTCAAAGGTTACTTTTGTCCATTCCTCTGAAAGTGCCCACAACTTTTGCGCATTTGCTTCATTGTATGAGGCTTCATTTGAGCGTGTTTTGTGGGGATAGCCACGCATTTGCATCATACCATCAGGTCCAATGTAGTCACATCCATTGACATTGTCAGCTACAGCGGCGTAAAGTGTAGGTAATGCTCCCATTGCTGAACTTTGCGCCAAAAAGGTATTCATCAGTTTCATGATTAATCTTTGTACGCCAGATCCTTCCATGTCAGGACCCGCATATTGCAAGTTGGTTGCCGAATAGCCAGGATGACAGGCAACACTGATTGTGCTGCTGCCAATGGCAGAAAGTTTGCGTTGTAACTCATAGGTGAAGAGCAAGTTGGCCAATTTGCTATACATATAGGCATCCCACTTTTTATACTCTTTTTCCCCATTGAGATTATCGAAGTCAATTTGTCCTGTGCTGCGGTCGTGGTAATTGCTGCTGACGGTTACAACGCGACTGTTTGCGGTGTTTAACAAGGTTGGTAGGAGATGCCCCGTGAGGGCAAAATGCCCCAGATGATTGGTGCCAAACTGCATTTCAAACCCATTGATGGTTTGGCGATAGGGGATG
Organism: Promineifilaceae bacterium (SeqCode); assembly: GCA_050290485.1. GTDB lineage: Bacteria > Chloroflexota > Anaerolineae > Promineifilales > Promineifilaceae > JBNKHS01. The sequence continues at coordinate 2,544 of JBNKHS010000366.1, forward strand.
GCCATCACACCAGCATTGTTGATGAGCAAATCGAGTTGTGTATGGTTGCTGGTGAAAACGGTGGCAAAGTTTTTGATCGAAGTGAGATCGGCAAGGTTGAGGGGGATGATTTCGGTGCTGGCGTTGGGAATTTCAGTTTTGATTTGGGATACGGCCGTTTCTGCTTTTTGAATATTGCGGCTGGCCAAGACAACATGGCCTCCTTTTTGCACAAAAGCACGTGTGGCATCAAAGCCAATGCCACTATTGGCTCCAGTGACAATGATGATTTTGCCACTGAGATCGGGCATATTTTCCACAGTCCACTTTGCCATGAAACACCTCTTTTTAATTAAACACAGTTCTTTGGGATTTCGTGGGGTAATTGCTTTATTTTGTAGGGCGGATTCGTAATCCGCTCCTACAGTTGGTGTTAAATCCCTGAATTCCTAAATTTTCAAATCTAAATTGCCATGCAAATTGGCATAGACGGGTGACAATGCGCGCACTTGTTGTTCTGCACGATAGCTGCTGCGCACCAGCGGGCCGCTTTCTACCCAGCGGAAACCCATTTCAAGACCAATTTCTTTTAACTCGGCAAACTCATTCGGATGATAATATTTTTTGACGGGGAGATGTTGTTGTTTATTGGGTTGCAAATATTGGCCCAAAGTTAGGATGTCTACTTTGCGGTCGGCCAAATCTTGCATCACACTGAGCAGTTCTTCCCAAGATTCTCCCAAACCAAGCATGATCCCGCTTTTGGTTAATACATCGGGGTCCATTTGTTTGGCATTGCCAAGTGTGGCCATCGCCCATTCGTAATTGTCTTGTGGTTGAACTTGCTTGAAAAGGCTGGGGACGGTTTCGACGTTATGATTGAGAATTTCAGGACGTGCATCCATCACAATTTTGAGCGCATTTTTGTCTCCCTTGAAGTCGGGGATCAACACTTCAATAGAGCAACCGGGTTGCAGCTGACGTACTTTTTCAATAACAAGCGCAAAGATGGGGGCGCCACCATCGTCCAACTCGTCGCGGTTGACGGAGGTGATGACGACATGCCGTAAATTCATGGCGCGTACCGATTCGGCGACACGACGTGGCTCATCCCAATCGAGGGGGCGCGGCATCCCTGTTTTGATGTCGCAGAAGGCGCAACTGCGGGTGCAGGTGTCGCCCATCATTAAAAAGGTGGCTGTGCCTGCACCCCAACATTCACCAATATTAGGGCATTGCGCTTCTTCGCAAACGGTGTGCAGTGATTTGCTGCGCATCAATGTTTTGAGATTGTTATATGTCTCGCCAGATGGAATACGTACTTTCAACCATTCTGGACGGGGTAGGCGTTTGTTTTCTTCTTCAGTTTTAATTGAATCTAAGTTAATCATGCTCATAATGTTCTATCTTTTGTGGGAGAAAGCTAAAAGTTTGGCAAAAGGCGTTCACAATGGGTTGGATGAGGTCTGTGGTGGTTAACGGCCGTTGCAACTCTTGACTCATACTGGTGACACCATGCTCTTTGATGCCACAGGGAATAATATTGTTGAAGTGGGATAGATCAGGATTGACGTTGAGGGCAAACCCATGACTGCTGATCCCTTTGGTGTTGACGCGAATGCCGATAGCTGCAATTTTTTCAGGTCCGGTGGGGCCATCAATCCAAACGCCAGTATAGCCATCATAGCGCCAACCATCAATGCCAAATTCATCCAAGGTTTGAATAATCACTTCTTCAATTTGGCGTAGATATTGGTGTAAGTCAGGACGTGCTCTGCCTTGCTGAGCAAAGTATTGCTTGAGGTTGAGGATGGGATACCCAACAAGCTGCCCTGGGCCATGGTAGGTAATATCACCACCACGGTCGACCCAGCGGAGCGTAAAACCACCATCGTCTAAGCTTTGCTCATCGAGGAGTAGATGGTCAAGTGTACCGCGTCGGCCTAAGGT
>JBNKHS010000367.1:0-4468 GCA_050290485.1 Promineifilaceae bacterium (SeqCode)
CAGGATCAAACCAGATCGGTAATTCTGCAGCTTGCGATGAATATTGGGTCAAACTGATTAATCCAATCAGAGCTAAAAAGATAAGCGTGAGTAATGTTAATCTACTTAGCTTGCCGTGGTGAAAATCTAACATTGTATTCTGTCTCCCTTGGGTATGTAGTCATGAGGCGCAGCTTCTTCGTTGCTGGTTGTGCTTGGGTGTTTATGGTTTGCGCCTCAAAATGAATAAAGCAGTTGTGAAGTATAAGGAGAGCTGTCGTTTTGGTATCGCAAGGAACGCAAATGAGAGAAAGCATTGTGACAAGCCTGTATTTATTGGGGCTTTTTGCCCACCAAATGAAACCTTTGCCGGATTTGATTGCTTTCGCACACATTTTTTGTTGACAGGATGAAATCGTAGGTTATAATCTCACTCATATAGTAAGTCTAGTGGACTTACAAAGTGGTGGACTGTGAAAAAAGCGACCCGCGAACATACCAAATTGCATAATTGGCGACTTGTCCTTCGCACGATTTATCAGGAAGGTGAGATCAGTCGCGCCGATTTAGCAAGGGTCACCCATCTCACCAAAACCACGGTCTCCAACATTGTTTCTGACCTCATTAATGAAGATTTAGTTGCAGAAGTAGGCTATGGCCCTTCAATTGGTGGCAAACCGCCGATGATGGTTGCGCTTGTTGATGACTCGCGGCATCTTATTGGGCTGGATTTAGCCAACAGTGAGTTCCGTGGCAGTGTATTGGATCTACGCGGTAATATTTTGCATCGTGTCAAACTGCCTGTTCCGAACCAAGACGGCCGTTTTATGCTTGGTCTCGTGTATGAATTGGTCGATTCATTGATGGTGGCAGTTAAAAAACCATTGTTGGGTATTGGCATTGGCTCTCCCGGTTTGATGGATGCACCCAGCGGGATTATTCGTCAAGCGATCAATCTCAATTGGTTAGATCTGCCATTGCGTGATCTGTTGCAGGAACGGTACGAGGTGCCTGTTTATTTGGCCAATGATAGTCATGCGGCTGCTTTAGGTGAATACTCTTTTGGACCGGATCGTGGTTCTAATAATTTGATTGTCGTCAAGGCAGGGCGCGGAACGAGTGCAGGTATTGTGTTAAACGGCCGTTTGCATTATGGTGAAAGGTCTGGGGCTGGGGAAATCGGCCACGTACGTGTGTTAGGAAATGACAAATTATGTCCTTGTGGGCATGTTGGCTGTTTAGAAACAATTGTGAGTTCTTTGACGCTTATCGAAAAGGCACGTGGTATCTTTGCCAGCAATCCCCAATCTTCATTGCATAAATTTGCGGCAACAGCTGAGGAAATCAATACTGAAAAAGTTGTGCTGGCCTTTCAGGATGGGGATGAAGCCATACAGAATGTTGTAGAAGAAATAGGTTTTTATTTAGGATTGGCTGTTGCCAATTTCGTTGGCGTGTTTAATATCCAAAATATTATCCTTGCAGGGAGCCTTGCCCGTTTTGGGCAACCTCTGGTTGATATAATCAATCGCGAGATGCGTTGTAGTGCCATGGATACATTGGCCAAAGAGACCAACGTTTATTTGAGTAATCTGGGCGAGGATGTAGTGATGCTGGGGGCAGCTTCTTTGTTGTTAAGTAATGAATTGGGGGCGGTGTGAGATGAGAGAACGACAGTTGGCGATTGGAATTGATGTTGGAGCCACAAAGATTGCCGCCGTTTTGGCCGATAACAGGGGATACACATTACTGAAGCTCAACCGACCAACAAGCCCAGAACGTGGCGCAACGGCCGTTATTCATGCAGTTGGGGATATTATCGAAGAGATGTTGAACCGAGCCCCCAATGCAATTGTGGGTATTGGCATTGATACCCCAGGCCAGGTAAACCCAGACAATGGTATTGTGCGTGGGGCCACCAATCTCGGTTGGGAGGAAGTCAATCTTGTTGAAGCATTGCAAGAATATTTGAATTTACAACTGCCCATTTATGTTATTCGTGATGCATACGCTGAATTGATTGGTGAAGCGTATTTAGGCAATGGGCAAGGAATTAAAGATTTAGTGTATTTGGGGCTGGGATCAGGTTTAGGTGGCGGGGCAATGAGTAACGGCCGTTTAATTACGGGCTCCACACTGAATGCTTCAGAGATTGGACATTTATCGTTGGATAGTAACGGCCGTTTGTGTAAATGTGGATTACATGGTTGTGCGGAAACAATCGTTTCTGGCAATGGCATTGTGGCGACAACACGCCATTGGATGAAAAAGAAACAATGGAGAACGATTTTAACTGATACGAAAAGATTGACAGCGGCCGATATCATTTATGCGGCAAGAAGAAAAGACGATCTAGCAACGGCCGTTTTTAACCAGGCGGCTCAATGGTTAGGTCAAATTATGGCAACATATGCTATTATTTTAAACCCATCAAGAATTATTATTGGTGGTGGCTTTGGCAAAGCAGCGTACCCGTTGTTGATATCCGGGGCAAAAGAGGAATTACACCGACTCGCATTAGGCATGAATTGTCAAAATCTTCAAATTCTTCCCTCAACCATAACATCAAGTGCACTTGGTGCATCTTGTTTAGTGTGGCATTCACAAACATCAACGAATCAATATCGTCATACTTTGAGCTAAAAACTTTTAAGGAGGTGATGTAATACCATTTAAACGACGACTTACTTTATTTTTTACTAATTTCCTACCTAGCCAGGACATATCAATTGATATGACTGCAACCATACATGTGAAGACACAGAAGTTTTTAAATGAACAAAAGATGATCTCTACGTTTTCACGCAAGTAATTCACGATTTTTGCTGATTTTATTAAAAATAGTTTTGTGAATTACAAAGGAGAAGAAAAAAATTATGTCGAAAAACAAATGGATTGTTTTGTTTTTAGCATTACTCATGTTGATTGCCTTGACCGCATGTGGCGGTGGCGATTCTACTGATGAAACACCGACCGACGAAGAAACAACATCAGAAGAAACAACAACTGAAGAAGAGACAACGTCAGAAGAAACAACAACTGAAGAACAACCAACTGTTGGTGAGAAAGTAACTTTGACCATTGAAAGCTGGCGTAATGATGATCTTGCCATTTGGCAAGATGCATTAATTCCTGCCTTCAATGCAAAATATCCAGATATTGAAGTTATCTTCTCCCCAGCAGCACCAACAGAATATGATGGTGCCTTGAACACCCGCCTCGAAGGTGGTGTAGCTGGTGACTTGATCACTTGTCGTCCATTCGACCGTTCTTTGGCCTTGTTTGATGCCGGTCATCTTGCTTCTTTGAACGATTTGGAAGGCATGGCTAACTTTGGTTCTGTGGCTAAATCTGCCTGGGTGACCGACGATGGCTCCGATGTTTTCTGTGTGCCGATGGCTTCTGTCATTCATGGGTTCATTTACAATCAAGAGATCTTTGACGAAGCAGGTGTCAGTGCACCAACTACTATGGCTGAATTCTACGATGTGTTGGATGCGATCCAAGCGGCTGGTTATACCCCATTAGACATGGGTACGGCCGATCAATGGGAAGCAGCGACAATGGGGTATCAAAACATTGGTCCTAACTACTGGCAAGGGGAAGACGGCCGTTTAGCGTTGATTAGTGGCGATGCCAAATTCACTGACCCAGAACATATTGCTGTTTTTGAACAGTTGGCCCAATGGGGTCCATACTTGCCCAGTGGATATCAGGCGCAAACCTATCCCGATTCACAAAATCTGTTTACTTTAGGTGAAGCAGCCATCTATCCAGCAGGGTCATGGGATATCTCCTTGTTCAATGACCAAGCGGACTTTGCAATGGGTGCATTTGCACCACCAGTGGAAAATGCAGGCGACACTTGTTACATCAGTGACCACACCGACATCGCCATTGGCATGAACGCCAATACACCACACGCTGCCGAAGCAAAAATCTTCCTCAACTGGGTTGCTTCTGCGGAATTTGCTGAACTATACAGCAATGCCCTTCCTGGCTTTTTCTCTTTAGCAGATGTTGATGTTGTTTTAAGCGATCCTTTAGCGCAAACATTCCTCGACTGGCGTGGTGATTGTGAATCTACCATTCGTAACTCTTATCAAATTTTGTCCCGTGGTGAGCCCAACTTAGAAAATGAGTTGTGGCGTGTCAGTGCCCAAGTTATCAATGGGGACATTACTCCAGAAGAAGCAGGACAACAACTGCAAGATGGTATGGATGCTTGGTACACACCCGGCGCGGCTATGCCCGAAACTGGTGAAGAAACGATGGAAGAGGAAACGGCCGCTTCTGGGGATGTATCTGGCACCCTGGTTATTGAAAGCTGGCGTAATGATGATCTTGCCATTTGGGAAGATAGCATCATCCCCGCTTTTAATGCTCATTACCCCGATGTTGAGGTTATCTTTTCCCCAGCAGCACCAACAGAATATGATGGTGCCTTGAACACCCGCCTCGAAGGTGGTGTGGCTGGTGACTTGATCAC
>JBNKHS010000368.1:0-4434 GCA_050290485.1 Promineifilaceae bacterium (SeqCode)
ACGATTGTGGCTGAATACGATCATTTTGTGTTTATTGGAGCGTACTTCCCCAATGGTAGCCGTGATCATCATCGTGTGCCTTACAAGATGGCCTACAAGGCAGCCTTTTTGCAATTTTGCAATGAGCTTCAGGCAAAAGGGAAAGCGGTTGTCTTTTGTGGCGATGTGAATACTGCGCACCAAGAGATTGATCTGGCACGGCCGAAACAGAACCAGAAAACAACGGGCTTTTTACCAGAAGAACGGGTTTGGCTCGACGAGGTAGTTGCCCAAGGATACCTCGACACATACCGCACCTTGTATCCTGAACAGACAGGCGCGTATTCGTGGTGGAGCTACATCGGTGGGGCACGAGGACGTAATGTGGGATGGCGTTTGGATTACTTTTTTACCAGCCCTGACCTGCGTGAAAAAATTGTCGATGCCAAGATTCATGCGGATGTAATGGGCTCGGATCATTGTCCTGTGAGTTTAAGTTTGGATTTTTAACGTAAAGAGCGCGAAGGATGCAAAGAATTAAAGAGAAATATCAGGACGCTGCCAAAGTGGGGGAGAACCGTGGATCGCCGTGACTTTGGCAAGGAGATGCTGGGCAAGATTGATTAAAGGTTTCCCTATTTTGGGGTGTGGTTTATCAGGAAAAAGATCGGCAACGGGAACGGCAACGTGGGGAAATTTGAGTAAATCAGGATCAGGAACTTGGCGTAAACGGCCGTCTCCACCATCGTATTCAAAAACGTCATCATTAAAGAGCACAATGTCGGCATCGATCGTGCGTGGTGCGTTGGGGTCTTCGGTGCGCACGCGTTTAAGCTTGGTCTCGATGGTGTGAATGGGTCCTTGTTTGAGTTCTGCCGCGGTGAGGTCAGTTTGTAGACAAACGGCCGTATTCAAGAAGTTCGGTTGGGTGAGTAAGCCCACAGGGACGGTTTCATAGACAGGAGAAACGGCCGTAACGGTACACATCTCCCGCAATAACTGAACCGCCAACGGCAAATTCACCTCCTTTTCAATATTCGATCCCAATGCAATGACAACATTATTCATAGTAAAGTTGAGAGGACTGAGTGATTGCTTATTTACTTTACTCTCAGTCCTTTCACCTCACTCCTTTTTATTCAAAAAATTCCCGCGCCCGCTCAATCTCAATCCCAACCGATTCCGCAAAACGTAATGCCCCCGGTTTTTCGACACGGACCTGAACTTTAGTGACCTTGTCATTGACTTCAAAAACAAGTCGCGCAATATCTGTTACCAACTTTTCAACCAGAAAATCCGAAGATGCTTCCACATGTTGAATAATTCGTTTCGTTACCGTTTTGTAATCGACTGCATCTTCAATATCGTCTGAACCTGCAGCCTTGTTGATATCGGCAAACATGACCACATTGATTAATATATCTTGTTGCTTTACCCGTTCTTCCGGATTAATGCCAATAATGCCGCGCAATAACAAATCTTTGATAATAATTTTGTCCATAATTATTTCCTGAAACTCTTGCTTAGTTTTTTTGTGTGACTTTGTGTGACAATGTTATGCATTTCTTGCCACGCAATTAAATTTTCATTATAGCCTCTAATTTTGAATGAGCGATAACGTCGTGTTTATGCAAAGGTGACTAAAGTATTATGCTCGTTTGCTAATTATGGGATGAACTGGCTATATGACACCATTTTCCACCTCCTATAATTCAAACATACAGTTTGTGTGCAGCCCTGCAATCACTAAAATACCAAGCATACAACTTACCAATGATGACTTTGCAAAATCAAATCTAAGAAGATTGAAAACAAAGCAGATGGAAAACATCCAGTAGTAATTGGAGGCAATATGATTATAGAAACAGCCTACGGCCCACAAAATATGGAGCTGGAAAAGAAAAAATTGTGGCTCGCCAAAAAGATCGAAAAATCAATCCCTAAAAGCGACGATATGAAAGATGATCCCAAAGTTATCCAACTGATCAAAGATCGGTATCAGTTAGCCCGCCAAAAAGCCGGGATTGAGATTGCCCCCGCCGATGAACCACAATTTATCCAAGACCTTATCGATGAAGTGACAGGCTTTGGCCCCCTAGAAAAGATCTTCAAAGATGATACCGTAACAGAAGTAATGGTGAATCGTGCCAATCTGATCTACATCGAAAAAAGCGGGAAATTGATCGAATCAGGCATTCAATTTGTGGACGACGATCACGTTGTACGCATCATCAAAAAGATTGTTGAACCCCTAGGCCGGGCTGTTGGTTGGGATGTGCCCCTAGTGGATGCACGTTTGCCTGATGGGTCTCGTGTAAATGCGGTTGTACCTCCCTGTGCCATTGATGGCTCTAACATTACCATTCGTAAATTCTCCAAAAATCCCTTTGGCATCCAAGATCTGATTAACTTTGGCAGTATGAATGAGGATATGGCTAAATTTTTAGAGGCATGTGTTGTTTCTAAATTAAACGTTGTGGTTGCTGGTGGTACAGGCTCTGGTAAAACCACTTTGCTCAACGTATTGTCTAGTTTTATTCCCGATGGGGATCGCATTGTAACTATTGAAGATGCGGCCGAATTAAGTTTGTTGCAGCGACATGTAGTCCGTTTGGAAACGAAAAAACCAGCAAGATCAGGCGATACTGAGATTTCGATTCGTGATCTCGTCATTAACTCATTGCGGATGCGCCCAGAGCGGATTGTAGTTGGTGAATGTCGTGGTGGTGAAGCCTTAGACATGCTGCAAGCGATGAACACAGGCCATGATGGCAGTTTAACAACGGTTCATGCGAACACCCCGCGTGATACGGTTTCTCGTTTAGAAACATTGGTGATGATGGCTGGGATGGATTTGCCTCTTTCTGTAGTTCGTAAGCAGATTGTTTCTGCTGTGCATTTAATTGTACAGCAAGCCCGTTTACGTGATGGTACTCGTAAAGTGACTAACATTACAGAATTGGTGGGCATGGAAGGGGATATGGTCATTATGCAAGACATCTTCAAATTTGAAGAAGAAGGTGAAACGGCAGATAAGAAGGTGAAAGGTGATTTCGTTTCCGCTGGTATACGGCCGAATTGTGAACAACGTCTCAAGAATCATGGATTTGATTTGCCATCCTCCATGTTTATCGGTGGTGGTAGTCGCCGTCGTATGCGTTAATTAAACAAACCCTATGCACCTATTGTGCATAAGAGAAGAGGAAGAAAGCCCCTCTGATCAACTGATCAGAGGGGCTTTTGTTCGCTTGGGGTGGGTGTGTGCGTTAAAATAGCAGTTGCAATGATGCAACTGAATTTGTTTTGAATCTTAAATTTAATTGCGTATTACGTATTGCGTAACTAAAAATGTTTACGCAATACGCAATACGTTTCGTAAAACGTATGAAAGTATTTTTAGATAGTATTGGCTGTCGCTTGAATCACAGCGAAATTGAAACGATGGCGCGGCAGTTGTTGGCCAATGGCCATGAAATCGTGACCGATGCCGAAACGGCCGATTCTGTGATTATCAACACCTGTGCTGTCACCTCGCAGGCAGCACGGGATGCGCGCACAAAATCGCGCCGTATTCACCGCACCAATGTCGATGCGGAAATTGTGATGACAGGCTGCTACGCCACTATTGCTCCCGATGAACTTGGGAAAGTAGAAGGCGTCAGCCGTGTGGTCAAAAATGCACAGAAAGGGCAGCTAATCCAAATGCTCGATCCGCAAGCGCGCATTGATTTGCCTGTTTTTGACCAAGAACCAGTAATGCGCGAATATTTGGCGGGAAGCATGGGGGCGCATACCCGTGCCTTCATCAAAGTGCAGGACGGCTGCGATAACAAATGCACTTTTTGTGTGACCACCGTTGCGCGCGGTGTGAGCGAAAGTCGTCATCTCGGCGATATTGTGGCTGAGATTCAAGCATTGGCTGCCGCAGGCTACCAAGAAGCGGTGCTGACTGGTGTTCATTTGGGCAGCTATGGCTTTGACTTTGGCAATAAAGCAGGCTTGCGTGACTTGGTGTTGGCCATTTTAGAACACACGGACATTCCTCGTTTACGCCTTTCCTCTTTAGAACCTTGGGATATTGTGCCTGACTTTTTTACGCTGTGGGAGAATCCGCGTGTGCTGCCTCATTTGCATATGCCCTTGCAGTCGGGGAGTGATCTCATTTTGCGGCGAATGGCACGACGCACCAACCGCGCCAGTTTTCGTGAATTGGTGGACGCGGCGCGGCGCAACATTTCTAATTTGAATTTGAGTACAGATTTGATTGTTGGTTTTCCAGGCGAGACGGAGACGGACTTTGCGGACAGCCTCGATTTTGTGCGCGAAATTGGATTTTCGCGCTTGCATGTGTTTGGCTACAGTCCCCGTCCCGGAACGGCCGCTTCTCAATTCCCGCAACAAGTGCCCGGTAACGTCAAAAAAGAGCGCGTGCGCCAGATGATTGCCTTGGGCAAT
>JBNKHS010000369.1:0-4434 GCA_050290485.1 Promineifilaceae bacterium (SeqCode)
CACAGATTTACGACCATAGGTCGGGCAGATTTCGCAGATTATGATAATTATGATAGTTTCTCCAACTTCCCTCCTCTGCGACTCTGCGTCTTTGCGTTAAATTATTTACGAAGGAGAAAATATATGAGCTTTGGTATAACCAAAACAATCCCGGCAAAAGAAGGTGCTCACGCTGCCGAAAATTTATACGATGGATCTTGGGATGAATTTGAATTTCACATGGCGGGCAAGCCATCAAAATTGAATGTTGGTGATTACGTTTATACAATTTTTGGCGATCAAATAATCGGCCGTTGTCAGATTAAAGAGTTGATTGGCGGGGCAGTTAATCCCAACTCAGGGAAACCACGAACGTTAATTATGGTTGCTTGCCCAGGTGAACGACTCGACAACCCAATTCCACGCAAAGGGCATCGCGGTACACGCTACTATGATGGAGCCGATTGGCCTAAATAAAATGTGGTTTGCCAAGAATGGTTCGATCTCGAAGATTGAGCCATTCTCAATGTTTGCATTCGTTTAGATTACCAAATGATTCCTATTAAGGTCACGTATTTATTTGGCGCAGCGGCAGAATAAAATAACCTCCACTTTTATCAGTACCTCGTTCGATAGGATGAGAAGCAAACCCTAAATTCAATTTTAGGTGGTGGTTTGCCCTATTTTTACCGCAAAGTGTGCACCGCATCGTCCAGCCCTTACCCTAATTTGTAAAGGATATGTGCCTTTCGTTGAACCATGCCCAGTTTTGTTTTTAGTTGGAAACTGATTTCAGCATTATTTAGCCTAAAAATCCATTGGGATACAACTGCTCCCATTCTTCACGAAGAATGCCATATCCCATACCATCAAAGTATTCTCCATTGACAATGCGCGCCATGCGGAATCGTGCTTCCTCTTTGAAGCCTACTTTTAGAGCAAGCTGCATCATGCCATAATTGCCAGACCAGGTGCGTAAATCTAAACGGGTGAGGATGGGCATGGATTGAAACAGATAATCACACCACAGCCCAAGTGCTTCATACCCAAACCCTTGCCCCCAAAGGGAATCGTCGTAAATGCCAATACCAATAGAGAGCCAGTTGGTTTCTTCACTTTGCCAATATCTAGAGACGAGGCCAATAAATTGGTTGTTCTCTTGCAGCGCGATGACCAAACGGCGGCGAGGCTTCATTGCCAATTCTTTGGGCATGTTTTGTTTGAGTTTGGCGATGATGTTGGGCACATTTTCGGCAATGGGCTTGCCGTAGTAGGGACCGTCGAATTGGTACCAACGATGTTTAGGGTGTAACCAATGTTGGTAGATTGGCAAATCGGACATTTGCCAATCTCTTAAAATAAGTTTGTTACCAACAATGTTTACTTGATTTGGGGTCATTAATTTGGTGAGATGTAGTATGTTTCGTAGGATGAGGTAATTTTATAACCGAGTCGTTGAGCCAAGCGCGCTGATGTTGGATTGTGGCCATCCCAATGGGGTGTGAGGTCATTTTGCAAACAGTGGATGAGCATATGTGCGGCTACGGCTGTAGCTAAACCCATGCGCCGAAAATCGGGGTGGGTGTCAATTTCAACTTCAATGTCATGGCCACAAACGGCAAAGGTCGATGCCCCGCACACGATGCGCCCGGTTTCGTTTTGGACTACACAGAAGCCAAATCCATTATTGATAAAAGCTTCAACTGAGCCAAAGTTATCGATGAGATCGGGTGTTACATCCTCACGAATTTGAGCAGCTAAAGCGTGATCAACTGCGTGAATGGTAAATTCGGGATCGAGCTTGTCCGCTAATGGTTGCAAATGGTCGATGTCTAGTTTTGACCCATCGCAGGCGTAGCGGTGGTTGATTTTTACTTTTTCACCATGGATGTCGTAGATTAAGTTGCGCCATTGACGATTAGGGACAACGGCCGTTCCTGATAAGTCTTGTACTAACGCTTTGGCTGCGGGGTGGGCAACTTTGCCCCCTAAAAAGTTGAACTCTAGGCTAAGTTTAGCCACGTTTGGGTTGGTGGGGTCGTCGGTTACGGCCGTTCCCATTTCTGTATCTAAAACAGCATGGATGACGGTTTGTAAATGGTCATGCTTGGCAAAAAGTGGTGTTAAGAAATTACGTTTGTGTGCTTCTATTTCTATCATGGGTGTGGGTCATTCCTTTACATTTTAATATTGAGTAAGCGATCACTGTTATAAAATCCAGCTTTTTCAATTGTTTTGCGAGATGCAAAGTTTGTCGCATCACAAGAGCAGATTGGTTTACGGCCGTTTTCATAACAATATTGTTTAAGATGAATCAGAATGGTTGTGCCAATGTTTTGACGACGATGCTGCTTATTGACAATCATCCCGACATCAGCAAATGGAGGTTGTGTTTGACTAAAGCGACATTCGCCAATGCCAAAAATCGTCATCTCGTTTGTAAACAAAAATAGTTGTTTGTTCTCAATGAGCGACTTCGTATATTGAACATGTCCGCCAAACCCGTCATCAATGGCATCACTGTCTTCATATTCATTATTCTGATTGTAAAAGTTGATGGCTGAATCTAAATCATCCATTCTTGCCAACCGGAAGGTGGCCGTTGGAATGGGTGGAAGCAACTCTGGGGTCCTGCTATCCTGAAACAGATAGGTGTTCACGGAGAGTTCAAGATGGTCTGTTTTACGCAAACAGGCAGCTAATATAAATGGATCATTTGTGCCCACAACGGCCGTTTCAACTTGGTTATCCGATAAAAGATAGTCAAGGGCGGTAACTGTTGTTGCTATTGTTGTCGTGTAAAGTTGTAAAAGCTGTTTCTCTTGTGTGAGGACATAGTAACCAATAAGGTCTTTATTGTCCCAAATTTCATGGTGCGGCGCTAGTCCAATTACCGCATTTTCCCAATAGCCATCAAGCGGGGCGTCTAATGTTTTTAGATAGCCTTTTTTAAGCTTTGCTAAATCCGTGGTAGGTTGTTGTGGTTTAACCTCAATTGAGGGCAAATTCAAAGTTGACATAAGGCATTCCTTGGGCAATTTTTTCTTGTCGCTCATTCATGAACCCATCAATCCAGGGATGTCCCGTTTTCTCATAACCAAAAGTGTCGATCAGGACTGCATACAAATCAATTTCGCGCAGTTTCATGAAGGGTAAAATTTCGCGGTACCATTGGGGATCTAGCTCATTTTCTTCAGCATATCCTTGCATAAAGAAAGGCCAAAATGTGGTCAATTGTTCTTCTGGTGTTGGATGGTTGGTAATCGCGTAAAACATGACCATGGCGATGTCATAAATAAAATGACCAAAGACAGAATCATCGAAGTCGAAAAGGGTAATGTTGTAATTTTCATCAACAAAAAAGTTGCCTGCATGGGCATCTTGATGAATCATGCCATAGCTTTGATCGTCTGTTGGCAGTTGGTTGAGATGGGCTATAAGTTGATTATATTGGTCGCGAACGGCCGTTTCTTTTTCAGGTAGTTGGTCTAATATGGTTAATGTATCGGGCGCATTCCACGTTGGCCGTTTCCAATTAGGATTGCTCGGTTGATAATCTTTACTCAATTTGTGAATACGACCGAGTAAACGGCCGTATTGCACAAATAACGTCTCATCCCAAAGCCCCATGGTATGGGCATTATCACCTTGCGCTTTGACAAAGGCTGTCGCTAAAAATTGCCCATCTTCACCATCATCAATCGCTTCTACCAATTCTCCATTTGTTGACAAGATCGCCTTAGCAACACCAGCCCCACCATCGGCTAAATAGTTGATCCAATCCACTTCTGCATGGATTAGTTCAGGCGAGCGGCGTCGACTGTGCCCAATACGCAAAATGTATTCAGCCCCTTCTTTTTCATATTCGTAAATAAAACTTTCAAAGCCATCCAAGGGATTGATGTTATTTGAGTTGACGCCAAATCGTTGTTTGGTCTCGTTTAGAATGTGGTCATTAAAACGTCTACTAATTTCGTGTTCCATGATGAGTCCTTTTAGTTTTGTGGAAAAAATAAACGGCCGTAGCCGATTTCGTGAAATTGCATTGCAAATCCTTCTTTTTGATATAAATGAATCGCCGCTTCATTGTCCGCACCCGTAAAGAGAGTTGCGCTTTGAGCGCCATGCTGTTGTAACTGGATAAGACCTAATCGTAATACGGCCGTTCCCAAACCCAACTGCTGGAAATCAGGATGAACCCCAAGTGGCTCCAGACATCCTTGCTGCCCATCGGGATGTAACCAACCAATAACAAAGGCAGCAATACGGCCTTCGTCGTTTACAATCACCTGATCGAGTTCAGGCCTATATTGAGGCATGGTCAACATTTTGTAGCGCCAATTTTCGCGCATATTGGACGAGTTGAATGCGGCTTGATGGGTGCGGACATATTGTGGTACCTCGTCTTTTCCCTGCAACGGTCGTGACGAGAATCCATGAGGTAATTCAGGTCTT
>JBNKHS010000370.1:0-4380 GCA_050290485.1 Promineifilaceae bacterium (SeqCode)
CTTATTGAAAAGCCTCGCAACAAATTGGCGGCAATGATTGCAATCGGTTTAAATTACCTATTTGTTTTCTACTTGGCTGATGGACGCAATGATGTTGTTATTTTATTTGGGCTCACATTAACAACCCTCCTTCTCTCTAAAAACCATATCACCTTATCAGCCGTCGTCCTCGGGCTAACAATGGTAACAAAGCATCAAGCATGGTTATTTTTGCCATTCTATCTACTGTACTTGTTACCTAAAGAACCAAAGCTAAAGGATATAAAATCGCTAATTTACCAAGTATGGCCCGTTGCCTTTTGCTTTTTACTTATTATTGGGCCCTTTTTAATTTGGGATGGAGCTGCATTTATTGATGATACCGTAACCTATGTATCGGGCTCTGGACCAGACAGCTTCCCCATGAAAGGCTGGGGATTTAGCACCTTGATGCTAACAATGGGCATCATCCCTGATCCAGAAGGATCATTCCCTTTTATTATTTTTCAACTTATGTTCGGGTTACCCGTATTCTTACTGATGCTCTGGAAACAATGGCAGCTAAATACAACGCAACAGATGTGGGTGGGATTTGCAATTTTTGCTTTTACCTTCCAATTCTTTTCCCGTTTTTTCAACGACAACTATTTTATTTTTGTTGTTCAAATTTTGGTTATTGCGTTGTTTATGTACCCTTTTACACGATTTCAGCAGGGAGAAGAAACCATTTCTATCGCTGATGAATCAACAAGCTAAATCGGGACGGTGTCGATCCTTACATCATCTTGCTGAGAATCTCTTTAAGAAGCTTGGCGGCTACCATCCCCGTCATTCTCATAAGATCCCGTTCAGGGTTATATTCAACAATGTCTGCCCCTACTAAATTACCTGTTAAGTTTTGGATAATCGTCAACACTTCACGCGTACTCATGCCTCCCGGCTCATGATGAGAAACGCCGGGGGCAAAGGCAGGATCCAGACAATCTAAATCGAGCGATAAATACACATCACCCTCTAAAATGAGATCATGCACCTTTTCAATGTCTCGCATCTCAATCATTTCAACGCCAAATCTAGCAGCTTGCTTTCGTTGATGCCCAGTCAGGGTACGAATACCCACCTGCACCAAGCGCCGAACCAAATTTTCTTCCATAATTCTGGCAAACGGGCACGCATGCGAAAACCGATTACCATCCAGTTCATCATACAAATCGGGATGAGCATCCAATTGTAAAATGGTTAGATCACGGTACTTTTTGCCGTAGGCACGCATAATCGGATAAGCAATTGAATGATCTCCTCCCAATGAAATCACCTTGGCATTTTGCTCTAGCAGCTCATTCAACTTGTCTTCGATTTGTGCAAATGCATTACCAGGATCTAAAAATTGCAAATCTCCAACAAATTGCCAATTTGAAGTCGCACTCAAATCGATTCCATTCTCTGTCCACATATTGGCAGAATCACTAAACAGAGCTTCTCGAATGCGCGGCGGCGCCAACGCCGAGCCTCGCCGAAATGATGAATTCTGATCAAACGGAATACCCAATATGGCGATGTCACCATCAGCTAAATTCGTTTTGAGGGTTGTACTCATTTCTCTCCCTGTCCTTAAATTGTTACGATCATGCTTGCCATAGCGTGATATATCATTAATAAACGTGATCTTAGTTGTCCAAAGTTGTGCACCCAAGTGCTTGTTGCTGTGCTTGCAAAAGTGGCATACTATACTTAATACAAACAATTTTATACCCAAAACCGACCAAACTCATGAAAATAAAATTTATCCTTCCTGCACTTACAGAAGCAGAAAGTGCTTTCTGGCGTCCAATTAAATATTCTCTTTTTCCACCGCTGGGGTTAGCTACCTTGGCCAGTTATCTCTCGCCATCAGATGAAGCGGAGATTGTGGATCAGCATGTGCAAACGCTTACCCTTGATGACCAGCCAGACATCGTCGCTATTCAAGTCTACATCACCAATGCGTACCGTGCTTACAAAATTGCCGATCATTACCGCCAAAAGGGTGTTTATATCATTCTTGGCGGCTTGCACGTTACCTCACTGCCGGAAGAAGCGGCAACTCATGCAGATACGATCTTTTTAGGGCCAGCAGAAGAATCATTTCCGACATTTCTCAATGATTTCCGCAACCATGAACCCAAGTCTGTTTACACCTCAACGATTAGAACATTGCAAGGCATACCACCTGTACGCCGCGATCTGATACAACGCCAACTGTACTTGGTTCCCAACTCTATTGTGGTTACCCGTGGCTGTCCACATCATTGCGATTTTTGCTACAAAGATGCTTTTTTCAAAGGTGGAAAAACGTTTTACACGCAACAGATAGATGATGCGCTTCGGGAAATCGAACGACTCCCTGGCCGACATCTCTATTTTTTGGATGATCATTTGCTGGGCAACAAACGGTTTGCACGAGCCTTGTTCACAGGCATGATGGGTATGAATCGCGTGTTTCAAGGGGCAGCAACGGTCGATTCTATCTTGCAAGACGATCTGATTGAAGTGGCGGCCAAAGCAGGGTTGCGCAGTATCTTTGTTGGTTTTGAAAGTTTGGATACAGTCAATCTACAGCAAAGCAACAAACGACAAAATCTAGGCAGAAATTACCGCGAGGCGATCAATCGTTTGCATGATCTGGGCATTATGATCAATGGAAGTTTTGTCTTTGGGCTCGATGGAGATGATCAAACTGTTTTTGAAAGAACCGTTTCTTGGGCAGTAGAAAGTGGGATCACGACAGCAACATTTCATATCGCCACGCCTTATCCAGACACAGGCTTTTACAAAAGGATGCAGCAAGAGGGGCGTATGCTGACGGATAATTGGGATTTATATGATACACGTCATGTCACCTTCCAGCCTAAACAACTGAGCGCCGCTGAATTAAAACAAGGGTACGATTGGTCTTATAATGAGTTTTATAAATGGCAGGCAATCGTGCAAAGCAGTTTGTTTCATGGCAGTATCAAACATCAATTGAAGCACTTTTTTTATACAAGTGGCTGGAAAAAGTTTGAGCCCCTATGGAATATGGTTATTCAATTAAAGAAGCTTAATTTGATGACGCCTCTTTTGGAGGGTGTACTCTCGGATGTGACTAGCAAACGAAAAATGACAGCCCACGCAGACAGTCGCCAACAAACGGCCGTTTAACTCCTTTAAAACAAGAATTCCCTACTGGTAGAGACGCCCCGCTGGGACGTCTCTAATATTTTAAGTTTGCCCTACTCTTGTGGAAACCAAGCAAACAACCCATATGCATCTTCTAACCAAATTTCTGGTTCTTTATTATCTGGGGTAAGCCGCATGATGTGCGCATGAGGATAATAATCGACCCATTCTTCTTCGGGCACGTCAGCAACAATGGCTTCATAGAGTGCTTCATCATTTTCAATGAGCACAAAAAGTAAATTCCCATCTGGTGTTTCCGTAATGCGGCTGAAGGAATGATAATCTCCTTCCCACATCAATCTTTCATTGCTGCCATCTGGCTCAATGGTCCACAGTTGTGTATGGTAAAAATTGAAAATGGGGGTAATAGAACTCCCCCAGCCTAGTTGATCCTCGAGGTTTTTGGAGTCTGTTTTTTCACGAGATGTGTAATAGATACGGCCACTGTACGGCCCGACAAAAACCATATCCACAGGAACGGCCGTATCAATAAATTCATACGTTGGCTCTGTGGGCACACCAGTAACCAGTTGATTAGGAGAAAGTTGCACCTCATCCAGTTCTCTACTGATGCCTGTCACTGCATACCAGCGGTTGCGGATTGAATCGTAAGCCATACTGTGCAAGCGTCCTGGGAATGGCTCCAATTTTTGCTGAGTTTGTACATCATAACGGCCGTATCCTTGCGACATGATACCATCACAGGCATGATGGTAAATAAGCACATCCTCAGTTGTCCAAATCATACCTTGCGCGGCATGGAAGCCATCTACTGTTCCATCATGGCGATCGTACAAAGAATCACTCAAAGAACGAGGTCCACCACCACAGCCAATCCCTGGCGTTTCCAACTTTGTTATCAGTTGCGGAGACGGCCAATTCCCTGACGCATCCATCTCAATTTTCCACACTTCATTCAGAAAACCAAAATCAAGGTCAGAGGCCTCCATACCATGATCGCCCCATGACTCATTTGTGGATACAAAAAGAATGAGTTGCCGTCCATCTGGGGACCAAACCGGCGTACGATAGGGACCACGAGAAAGAGTGTATCCTTGTTGCCGCCCTGTCAAATCAGAAATAATCAATTGATAAGGCTTGTCATACGGTGTTTCGTAAAAAAAGTGCGTGCCCGTAGGCGACCAATGAATTTCGGGGGGGCAATTATTACCCTCTGTTGCCTCACTACATATGGGAATTGGT
>JBNKHS010000371.1:0-4341 GCA_050290485.1 Promineifilaceae bacterium (SeqCode)
TTGTTTCGACTTCAAGACGGCGAATGTTCACATCTGTGGGTGCAAAATCGGTAATAGAATTAGCTGGAGCTGACGGTTGGAAGGATATCTTATCTGGCTCTTTAGGGACGGCAGGATTTGGTGGTTGTTCCTGCTCAGCTGGGGGAGGGAGTGTAGGTTTGTCTGGTTGCGGTGTTTGGGCAGCAACACTGTTACCTGCAACCAACAGCAATAAAGATAGAGCAGCAAGATGTAATGCTGCATGGAATAGACGATGACGTGTTGGGATCATAATGGTTCCTCCGCAAGAAAAACGCTAGCTAATATAGCCCCTGCTGGCTCCCAGTGCCAACAATGGCAACAAACAATAAAGGGCATTCCACAATGTAAGGTCGATGGAACACGTAGGACGACAATGGTTATTTAGTTGTTGGCTTCCAATACAAAAAAATTAATATGATTTGGCACCCCATCCGCAAGGACGAGATTGCAATATTATTCACAAAGTGGACTGAAAATGCAAATGGTTGGTCAAATTTGGTCAATTTAACAGACTGTACTCGAGTAGAAGACTAAATGAAATTTGTTTTGTGGAATGTTCTTTTTTGTATACAATTGCATCAATATATTTTGATGCAACTTAAATTGATGTAATTATCATGACTTCTTCTTCAAACAGTTCACTCGATTTCCTCAAACTGCTGGCTCACGATGTGCGCTGGCATTTACTGGCAACATTGGCCGAAAGCGACCGCCGTGTGCAAGAGTTGGTGGCGTTGCTGCAACGGCCGCAAAACTTAATTTCATATCATCTGCGCCTGCTGCGTGAAGGGCAGATCGTCAATGAGCGGCGCAGCAGTGCTGATGGTCGTGATGTTTATTACAGTCTGGATTTAGATCATTTGCGCACATTTTATTTATTGAGTGGTCAAACCCTTCATCCTGCGCTGGGGTATACAGAACAGCTTGAAATCAGTAATGCAGAAGAGGGGCAGGGGAAACGGCCGTATCGCATTCTCTTTCTCTGCACACATAACAGCGCCCGATCTCAACTGGCAGAAGCTATTTTACGAGTCAATGGAGGGGATCTGGTAGAAGTATTCAGCGCTGGCAATGAAATTAGTCGGGTTCATCCCCTGGCCGTTCAAGCGGCCGCAGTGATGCAAATCGATATCAGTAAACAGCGATCCAAACATATGGATGAATTTGAGGGTCAATCTTTTGACTATATCATCACGGTTTGTGACAAAGTGCGTGAAGTATGTCCTGTTTTTCCCGACGATCACAAACAAATCCATTGGAGCTTGCCCGATCCGGCTGAGGTAACAGGCAGCGAAGAGCAGCAGTCACAAGCTTTTACCCAGACGGCAAATGATCTTGCCACCCGCATTAATTACCTGCTGTTGATGATCGCGCGTCGTCAGCAACTTACGCAAAAGAAGTAAATCATATTTTATGAATAGATACATCGCAGAATTTGTTGGTACCTTCGCGCTCGTTTTTGTGGGAACGGGGGCGATTATTGTGAATGAAGCTTACAATGGAGCGATTACCCATATTGGTGTTGCCCTCTCATTTTGGCTCGTGATTATGGTGATGATTTATGCTGTTGGAGCCATTTCTGGGGCCCATTTTAATCCGGCGGTTACTATTGGATTTTGGCTCAATCGCACTTTCGCAGCACGTGAAATCATCCCTTATATTCTCAGTCAATTGACTGGCGCATTTATAGCCAGTTTTATGCTTCTTTTTCTCTTCCCCCAAAATCAGACATTAGGTGCCACAATACCAACCGTGGAAACAGGGGCCGCCTTCATGATGGAAGTCATTCTTACTTTCTTTCTTATGTTTGTGATTATCAGTGTTGTGGAAGGACCAGCAGAAAATGCGATGATGGCTAGCTTGATAATCGGTGCAACTGTGGGGATGTGTGCTTTGTTTGCCGGACCCATAACAGGGGCATCAATGAATCCCGCACGATCTTTGGCTCCTGCCATTGTTTCTGGCACGTTGATTGATTTATGGGTATATGTGACTGCACCATTTGTCGGAGCGGGTTTAGCGATTGGCTTATGGCACTGGTTGCAAAGAATAAAAAGGAGACCTGCATGAAACAAATAACCGTTTTTGGGGATATTCACGCCAATATGCCAGCATTAACGGCCGTATTCACCGATATCGAT
Organism: Promineifilaceae bacterium (SeqCode); assembly: GCA_050290485.1. Lineage (GTDB taxonomy): Bacteria > Chloroflexota > Anaerolineae > Promineifilales > Promineifilaceae > JBNKHS01. Next base: position 2,163 of record JBNKHS010000371.1, read on the forward strand.
GCGCGTGGATTAGATCATCTATACTGTCTGGGTGATCTCGTCGGGTACGGTACATTTCCGAATGAAGTCATTGCAGCTATCCGCGAACGACATATTCCGACTATTATGGGCAACTACGATCTCGGTGTAGGACAGGACAGTGATGATTGTGGCTGTGCTTATCGTACGCCAGAAGCGAAAGCTTTGGGTGAACGCTCAATTGCTTGGTCAAATGCAAACACCTCTGCTGAGAACAAAGCATATCTACGTGAGTTAGTCGATAAAATATCGCTTCAGCTAGGTGATTTGGCCGTTGTTCTGGTACATGGCAGTCCCCGCAAAGTAAATGAGTATTTATATGAAGACCGACCTGAAGCGAGTTTGGAGCGGCTGTTAGATATAGTCGAAGCTGATGTTCTCATATGTGGTCATACGCACTTGCCTTATCATCGCGTATTACCCAGTGGACGTCATGTTATCAACGCGGGCAGCGTGGGCAAACCAAAGGACAATGATCCGCGTGCTTGCTATCTTTTGTTATCGATTACTGGTAAAGAATTGTCTGTCAAGTTTGTTCGCGTACTCTACGATATAGAACAAGCAGCACAAGCAATTGAAGCGACAGAGATGCCAGATGAGTTTGCTCAGATGTTGCGAGAAGGAAAAGGGTAGTATTGCACTCCGTTATGGGAACTGTTTTCAAAGAATAGAGTATTGTAAAAACAATATCCCGAAAGATTTTTTTGAGATAGAGATCTTTCGGGATATTGAAATTTAATGAACTCTACGCGAAACTGGATTCAATTATTGTATCTTTTGTGCTAGGTAAGCTTCTAGACGATCAAATGTCTGATCAATCCCTGTTTCCATGCCCATTTCAATGACCGCATCGCGATCTGCTTTTGTTGGGTAACGAACTGTATTAAGCACCGTTGTCTTATCGCCCTCTTCTACAAATTCAAGAGTAATATGCGCGACAGGCATTCCTTCCATTGGGTTGCCTTCAGAATCCGTAAAGAGATCTTGATACACGATTCGTTGAGGAGGCTCAATTGCTAAGTAAGTTGCTTTGCCACAAGATCGCATCTCATCAGGTCCACTCATGCAGTAAAACCAACTCCCACCTTCACGGAAATCAAGCTCACAAATGGGCAAGCTCCACCCTTCAGGTCCAAACCATTGCTGAAGATGTTCCGCTGTTGACCACATTTGCCAAACCAGATCCCGTGGTGCAGCAAAAGTACGAGTGATTAAAATTTCTTCATCAGAAGGTAAAGTAACTTTGGTTTTCATTTTTTCATTCATCATTATTTTGTTTCTCCTGAGCTTGTAATGTTTCTAAATATTTGTCAAGTCGACTGTAACGTTCTGACCATGATCTTCTGTAAGCACTTAACCAACTATCTAACTCTTTTAATGGTTCAGGATTTAAGTAGTACCAACGTGTCTGTGCTTCTTTTTCCACATAGACCAACCCTGCTTCTCGTAACAGCCGTAACTGTTTAGATACACCTGGTTGGCTAATGCCCAATTCATTGACAAGCTCTCCAACTGAATGGGGGCGTTGCAGCAGTAAGTCAAGAATGCGTCTGCGTGTCGGGTCAGTAATTACATCAAAGATCGTCGTCATGGCATGTAATATACTATATTGGTTATATAACTGTCAAGTTATATACGGAAATTGGTTATCAATGCGGGCAGCGTAGACAGGCCAAAGAAAATGATGGATAAATAAAATCGACTCAATTTGAGTCGATTTTATAAGAGCTATTCAATTTCCATTTGGTCACTTGCCAGAATTTAACTGCTGAATGACATATTCACTTATCGTAAAAATGCTTCGTGCAATCCACCGTCCACACTGATAATTTGTCCAGTTGTTTTGCTGAATTTACTGCTTGTCAGCAAGTATGCAGCCTCCGCCTGATCGGCCAGAGTGATTGGTGCTTTGGTCAATGTGCGTTGGGCGTAGAAGTTTGCCAGTTTGTCGCGTAAAATCTCCGTTTCTTCATCTTCATCAAAGGAAATCTCATACTTCACCAGCGAACTGATAACGCGATCACGAGGGAACATACTGCTGCCTTCGACGACTGTCGCTGGTGCTAAGCCATTGACACGTATTAGTGGAGATAGTTCGATAGCCAATTCACGGACGAGGTGATTAGCCGCCGCTTTGCTGGTGTCGTAGGCGACAGAGCCT
>JBNKHS010000372.1:0-4278 GCA_050290485.1 Promineifilaceae bacterium (SeqCode)
CGCATCCCGCCAAATTCCGCTTTAATACCATTCATTTCTGGTGGATCGAGGGAGATCAAACGACCACCAATGCGATCGCTTAATTCAAAAACCTGTACGTTAAGTTTTCCTGTTTCATCAGCAAATTGGCTCAATTCGCTCCCTGACAAGTCAGACGTTAATAAACGCCAGCCTGTATATACACCCGAGACGCCCCCACCCACAATCGCTACATCGATGATATTTTCTGTCACTTTGGCCTCCAGATCGTGATGTGTGCAGCGTAATACGTGATTTGTTTTTCACCCATCACGTATTACGCTTCTTTTGCTTGTTATCTTAAACGGAACGGGAAATGCCCCCATCCACACGAATGTTTTGCCCCGTAATGTAGCCTGCGCCTGCTGAGAGAAGGAATACGGCCGTATCTGCAATTTCTCGTACCGTGCCTTGTCTATCCATTGGGATTTGCGCTTGGATAGCATCGTTGATGGGGTAACTCTCGATGTATCCTGGCAAGATGTTATTCATGCGAATATTGTCTGCTGCGTAGCGATCAGCGTACAACTTGGTGTAACTCCCCAGCGCCGCTCGCAATGCGGAGGAAACGGGAAAACTCAAAGAGGGTTCAAAGGCAGCAAAGGTGGAGATGTTGACAAAAGCGCCACCACCTTGTTTTTGCATAATCGGCGTGACAATACGCGCCATGCGCACGACGTTCATCATCACCATATCGAGACCATCATGCCAGTCGTCATCGCTAATTTCGAGCAGATCCCCTTTCGGTGGATGGCCTGTGTTATTGACGACGGCATCGATACGGCCGTATCGCTCCACCGTTACATCAACCAACTTTTGCAAATCATCGGGGTTGGTTACAGACCCTTGCATCCCCAAACCGCCCAACTCCTGTGCCAACTGCACCGACCGCTCCGATACAGACAACAACGAGACTTGATATCCAACCTCAGCCAAACTACGGGCGCACGCCGCACCCATCCCGCGACCTGCGGCCGTGACAATTGCTACTTTTTCACTCACTGATCGCCTCCATAATTTGCGTATCTTGAGATTCCAATGTTGTTGCTAATAAAATCAAAATTAAAAATAGATTTATCATTTGATCGGATTTTATATTTTGTTTGTTATGTTCTAAACAAACAAAATCCGGTTTAATTTTTATTTTCGGTTCCGCTTTTGAGCCAATACTCTTAATACATTCTATTAGCTTAAATCTTAAATTATCTTGTGTTTCAAAAAAGCTAAGTAATTGCTCTTGAGGCTCTCCTCTAATTTCAAACAGTCGATCTATCGAAATATTTTCACCTTCAACAAATAGTATATTTTCAAAGTAGCGACGAGATTTCAGTAACACATTCATAGTCAAAGGTAAATTAGCCGATACTTTAAGCTTTATACCCATATGAAGTAGGTTCTCGCTTCCAAAAAGTTCAACCACACGTCCATTATAAGTACCTTCATATGTAACACCCTTTCTAGAATAATTTTCTGAAAGCCCAAGTTTTTCGGCAACAAGTTTTGAATTATTACGAAACGCAAAATGATTATAAACTGCTAACACAATAGTAATTGCAACTAAGACTTGAAGGAATATTCTAAGGATATCAATCATTTATACGCTCCCTAATACAAATAACTTCCCTATTCTTTCATCTCCCAAACTGCAACTAAGTCTATATGAAAGGTTTGCAGGCGCATGTCTATCGGTTGGATTTCTTTGAGTTCGTATCCTGCAAAGGTGATTTTATAATTCATTTGCTTGGCGTAAAACCGCATCAATAACTGGTTGGCTAATGCTAAATCCCTTTTCTCTTAATAGTTCCAAATTAGGTCGTAGCACGGGAATCATCCCTTCCTGTTTTGCTTTCAACAAAATGCCAATTGTACCTACTTTGGACATGTTTAATTGGGTCAATTTACGTCGCCCTTTCTTTTCATCCATCAATACCCAATCTGCTTGCAACTCACGCGCAAGGACAATCGTTTCTGCCTCACCACGATCTAGCTCGTCCAACAATACATCAACTGCAAGTTGATCTTGTACAGGAACTGTTTTGATCCAATTTGCATTAGATACTTCTCTTTTGGCGCCCTCCATTTCATGCCCAGCAACAACGACCTCTTCATAAACTGCTTGCGAAATGTGTAATTCGCCAAAAAGCTGCCGTAGTAGATCGAATTGCGCAATGATTGCCAATCCAATCAAGGGTGTTGTATTGGAAACTATTTTCATTCGGTATGATTAACGTTTAACTTGTCGATTGTGTCAAACTCTTCAGCCAACTCTTCAGGTGTGTAATCGATGTAGGCGATGCCCCGCTGCCGCAACAATGTTAAAAAATCCACACGATTCATTTGCAGTAATGCTGCGGCTTTTCCCGAAGAAATGTGTCCTTCTATGAACAAGGTAAAAACTAGCCATTGATTCACTTGTGCTTGAATTTGCTCTTGGTCAAAACCAAATTCAAGTAAATTTGCGGGTATTCGTACTTCAATTGTCGTATCGCGCATCATTGCTCCTTTTCAGTAAACAAAATGTGTTGTTACCGTTGACAACATTTAAGCAGAGTTTTGCAAATTGGTCTACTCTTTCAAATCCCATATAGCAACTAAATCGATATGGAAAGTTTGCGGGCGCATGTCGATGGGTTGAATTTCTTTGAGTTCGTACCCTTCGAAGGTGATTTTACGGCTGTCTCGGGCAAAGGTGGCCACATCAGAACTGACATAGATAATTTTAGACGGCCGTTTTTCCAAAATCAGTTTCGTTGCCTCCCGCGTAATCCCCTGATTGGTCGGGTTGAGGACGATGACGTCAGGCTGAACATCCAATTGTGGCAAAACATCTTCGACAGCTCCTTCGTAAACAGAAACATTTTCCGTATCCGAGAGATTTACGGCCGTATCAGCCACCGCATCAGGATTCACTTCGACAGCAATCACCTCTTTGGCTTTATCAGCGAGAAAAGCAGTTAATGCCCCCACCCCACTGTACAAATCCAACACAGTTTCCTGTCCAGATAACGCTGCATCATCCAAAACTTTATCGACAACCAACGCCATCGCCGCTGGACTTGGTGCAAAATAACAACCAGGCGACACGCGAAAATCACACCCCTTCACTGACTGCACAATATGATTATCCCCCACCAACGAAGCCGAGGTTTTGTCGGGTAGCACAATCGCTACAGAGAGTGGAAAATCTGTTTCCAACTCTGGTGGCTCTACATCATCCACCTCAATGGCGGCCAGCATCGCTTCATCATCACCTAAGCGCAATGTTAATTTGCGCAAGCCATCCAGTTCTAAATCAATATCACCTAAAAGTTCAACTAACTCCGGACGCGTAATTGGGCAAGATTCAATCGGAATGACTTCTTTTTGCTTTGGCGACCAAAATCCTAAACGGCCGTTTTTCGTTGGGCTCAAATTCATCTCGATACGATACGCCCACGGCTCTGGATTTGCTAACGTCAAAACCACAGGGGCGTCTTTCACATTGCCAATACGCATCATTTGGTCAACTGTCACTTGCTGTTTTGCTGCAAGCTGCGCAGTATAGGTCATATGCTGAAAATGACAGCCACCACAAACACCAAAATATTCACATTTCGGCTCAATCCGCTCTGGCGATTCCTGTAAAACAGAAACCAAGTCCGCATACGCATATTTATTTTTCTCAGAATGAATTTCGACTCGAACCTTCTCACCAGGAATCCCCCCTGGTACAAATACTGTCCGTTTACGCTTAGCACGCCCCACAGCAGAACCACCATGCGCAAATTCTGTTAAGTCTAATGTTAGTTTTTCCAAATTGTATCCTCTTAATTAACCGCAGAGAACGTGGAGAACGCAGAGGTCAAACTCAAATACAATCTGCGAAATCTGCGTAATCTGTGGAAAAAATTACCTTAAAATCGCCCTGTGGCAATCAACATTGTATACGAAGCGATAAACCAGTGAATCAAAAATGGATAAATAAAGGAGTCAGCCTGCCAGGCAATAAAGCCAAAGCCAACACCTCCAAAAAGCGTCGTTAACGTTTCTACTTCTGGCTTGCCCAAATGCATAAAAGCAAAAGGAATGGCTTGTAACCAAATCGCGGCTCCCGGCCCAAATGCATAAGCAAAAGCAAACAAAGTAAACCCACGCCATATAAATTCCCACCCAAAAAGATCAACGCCTGTTAGAAAAATCAGGCGTCCTACACTTTTAGGCGCACGTGCATCATAATACGCTTGCATCGCTGGATTGCGCGCAAAGAAGTACAAGATAATC
>JBNKHS010000373.1:0-4250 GCA_050290485.1 Promineifilaceae bacterium (SeqCode)
GTTACAGACAAATAGACTTATTTTCTCTTCGTTTTCAATAAGGTCAACAAGATAGTCGTAAAAACGGCCGTAATCCCAGCGAGAGCAGCAAATTTTGCAGGCTTAGGCAAAAGTTTATCATTACTCATAAACTCTTGAATCGGTTCAATTTTTTGTTGTGGTGTAACCCCTAAAACCATTTTCATAATCGCTTTATTGGCATCATAGGTACCGGGTTTACGCAATATAGTGGCAATATCTAGAGGGTGGGGGCTGTTGCTCAACAGATAGGAATGGGTATTGGTAAATTGCAGTAAATCTTCTTTGCCATGAGAACGGCCGTTTCCAGACTCCTTCACACCACCAAAAGGTAAATCGGGTACACCAAAATGGGAAAGCGCATCATTAATATTAACCGTTCCCGTTTCAAGTTGGTGCGCAACCCGTTCCGCTCGTTTAATATCACGACTCCAAACAGAAGCACCTAATCCCATATCAGAATCATTCGCTAATTGAATCGCGTGTGCTTCATTCTCCACCTTCATAATCGGAATGATGGGGCCAAATGTTTCTTCACGCATAATCTTCATACTATGATCAACATTCAAAACAACAGTTGGCTCAACAAACATGCCTTGCTTTTTGCCACCAACGGCAACACGCGCACCTTTAACAATGGCATCCTGCATATGGTCATCAATAATTTCTAGCTGGCGTTCAAACGTCATCGGCCCCATATCGAAACGATTATCTGTCGCTGGCGAATATCCAGTCTGCACTTTGCTCACTTCATCAATCACAGCTTCCACAAATTGGTCATAGACCGATTCAACCACATAAACCCGTTCAACAGAAATACATGCTTGCCCCGTGTTTACAAAGGCACCCCAGACACCCCATTTTGCCGCGCTGGCAATATCTGCATCTTCTAGCACAATCATGGGATCTTTACTGCCTAATTCAAAGATAACCGGCGTCAAAGTATCGGCCGCAGCTTTCATAATCTTTTTGCCAGTCGGAATAGACCCAGTCAAATAAATGAGATCGGGTTTTGCAGCGATCATTGCCGCGCCAACACGGCCGTCTCCATGCAAAAAGCGCACAAACGGAGACAATTCAGGCACTCTGTTAAAAAGACTTTCGAGCAAAACGCCCGTCGCGCCAGTTACTTCCGATGGTTTCGCCAAAACGGTATTACCCGCCAATAATGCAGTCACAATAGGGGAGAACATCAAATTAAACGGCAAATTCCAAGGGCCAATAATCGCCACCACACCATATGGTTTCGGTTCAGCGTAGGCTCGTTTGGTAATGAACAACCCTGGTGAAACACGGCGACGACGCAACCATGTGGGGGCATGCTTCAAATGTTGATTCATGGCATCGAGCGAAATAAAAATTTCAAGAAGCGCATCTTGACGGCTTTTGCCATTATCTTTATTGACAACGGCCGTAATTTCATCGGCTTCATCAATAATCAACTTTTGTAATTGGCGCAATATCCGTACCCGTTCCCGCACTGATTTTGCCGACCAAATTTTAGCCGCAGCTTCCATCTCTCGTCGTGCATCTGTCACCTGTTGCTGGGTGGCCATCTGCACCTGGCCAAATTGTTCATTGGTAGCAGGATTTACAAAGGGGAGGGATTCAATACGGCCGTTTAACACTTTTTCTTTCGTCTGACTTGTACCCATAAATTACCTCATTACAAAAGTTGAGAGTTTATAAATAGGTAAATAAGTAATTGAGCAATTACTCAATTATCTATTTACGATTTCATCTATTAACGTCTTTTATTAAAAGCCAGCAAGCCTAATCCAATTATAGCGGCAATTGCTCCTGCTGCGGCAATTCCTCTGGCCTTATTCATGCCGCCATTGCCCAGCTCAGGCAGATTAGCAGGCTTGTCCAATGGTTCTACCTGCTTCACATCTTTCTTTTCTGGGATATAACTCATGGCCCGTTCTGCCATCGCCGTAATCGTCAAACTAGGATTAACGCCTAAATTCGCAGGAATCACAGAGCCATCCACCACATACATACCTGGATAATTAAAAACCTCGTGGTATTTATCGATGACACCCGTGGATTCATCAGCAGCAATCCCACAGCCACCTAAAACATGCGCCGTCGTCGGCGTATTTAACAACACATCATTCATCGACGCTTGGGGCACGCCACCAATCATTTCTGAAAAACGATGCAACACAGCGCTGCCTGCCTCAACGACAGTGGGAATCGGGGCATTTTTGGAACGTTCGCTTACTAATTTCTTCTGTCCTAAAGTAAAAATGCTGCGTCCCAATTTCATGCGCATGCGATTATCTACTGTTTGCATAATCAATATAATGGTTGTGTCTCGTGCCCAATGGGGCAAAACTTTAGATTTTAGAAAATCACGTGGGTTACGGACACCTGTTGCGATCAACCGCCCAACACGTTTGAGAACGGAGCCTTCCATGTCGACAATAGGCAAGGCAATATTACGAATGAAGGAAGAGCCACGAGGGTAACGCACGGGTTCAATACTGGTTACATCATCCACCCAAAAGTGGGACGTAATCGCAATCCCTTTAGAGTAATCTTGATCATCACTACCGTGTCGCGCCGTTGCACCTGTTATTGCTTCACTATTGCTACGTACGCGATGACCCAAATAATCAGATAACAAAGGCAGCGATTTGTTCTCATCACGGCAGCGTAATAATAAGTTTAACGTCCCCAACACACCTGCAGAGAGCACAATGTTTTTGGCACGAACGGCCGTTTTCCGTTTGCGGAACCAATCTGTTGTCTTTTCGTAGGTAATTTCGTAGCGGGCATCATCGACTTGGGTTCCGTATAACGGCCGTATATCCTGTACATTTGCTTCTGCACGAACCTCCGTACCCCATTTTTCGGCAAAGTAAAGATAGTTCTTATCCAATGTATTCTTGGCGTTGTGTTTACACCCTACCATACAGCCACCACAATAGATACAACCCGCACGTGCTGGCCCCTCGCCATCAAAAAATGGGTCTGGCACCGTTTTACCTGGTTCGCCAAAAAAGATAGCAACGGGCGTCGGCTTGAATGTATCCTCTTGGCCTAGCTCCGTTGCAATTTCAAACAACATGTGATCCGCTGTCCAAAACTTCGGGTTCTCAGTAACTCCCAACATGCGGTTGGCTGTCTTAAAATGCGGAGCGAGCTCCGCTTTCCAGTCGGCGAGTTCACACCACTCTGTGCCCTCATAAAACGCTTCGGGCGGTTCAATGTGTGTACTGGCATAAACCAAGCTGCCACCACCAACACCACTCCCATTAAGGATCAAAATATCATCAAAGAGATTCAGGCCCATGTAGCCAAAACAACGGGCGGCAGGCAACCATAAATATTTAAAAATGTTCCAATTTGTTTTGGGGAAATCTTCGGCCGTATACCGTTTACCACGCTCTAGAACTAAAACGCGATACCCTTTTTGTGCCAAGCGCATCGCTGAGACACTGCCACCAAAGCCGGAACCAATAATGACATAGTCGAACACATCTTCAGTAGGAATATTTTGGGAATGGCTCATTTTTCACCTAATTTGGTAATCTGCATATTTGATAGCTATTTGAAGGCATATCTTTGAACCAAATAGTTACCTTAGACCCACTCACCATTTCTTATTATGCTGCGAATGGGTACTTAAAATCATATTCAATGCGGCATGATTTTAAGTAAAATTAACACAGTGCGTTACAAGATTATAACACAGTGCGTTATATTTTATGCAATTATCATTCGTTATGCATCATTGTGTCATTTATCACAAACTAATTTGCAACAAGTATCGTATTCGCAAACTGTCAACCGTTGTAATTTAAGAATTAAAAAGGGTAATGGTTTTGGGTAAGGGCAGACCTGTGTGTCTGCCCTCATCTTGGGCACACCCACGTGTGTGCCCCTACAGTTACCCGATTAATTTTTTAAACACTAATGGTTGACAGTTGTAATTGTTAATTTAAATATTATCTGTGTAACCTCAATTCGATAATCAGCGAGCGACCAACGAGAGCAACCTGCGTTCTATTTTATGCTTCGAAATTCAGTCTATATAACAACTCCCCATTAAGCTGCTTGATAATCCATCTAGATAGCCAATAAGTACTGATTTGAATCTTTAGTGCAATTACATCCGTTTTCCGCACTGAGTACATCGACCACTTTACTGTTCGATACGCTTGCTTGTTTGTGGCTTACAGGTTGTTAAACCTTAGCGGACACTGTCTAACAATATAGTCACT
>JBNKHS010000374.1:0-4242 GCA_050290485.1 Promineifilaceae bacterium (SeqCode)
CGCGCCCAAACACGTATGCTTGCTTTAGAAGGTCAAACTGTTGAGGATTATCAATCGCTTGTTGGAATAGGATTTGTGGATCAAATTGCTCCCATTGGAACACCCGACGATACTCATTAATAAAATCCTGACTTTGCCAATCGATCTCTGTATAAATATGACGAGCAATATCAAAATAATCTTCAGCATAGACAGAACCGGCTAGGTGCAGGTGTAGCTCAGATGCTAAACAATTTTGTAAAGGGTTATCCATAATGTTTGTGAAAAATTAGTTGGAGTTCTTGCTCTTTACTCAATTTTCCGATACTTTACCCGTTATATAGGAGCCAAAACCAATTCGATCACGACTTGTGTTTTGCCATTCACAAAAAGCTAGCAAAATTGTGGATCATAATGTGAATACGTGCAATCGGATTACTGTTTCAAATGTCTTTGCGCTTTCACGTGATTTTGTTCGTATTGTGTTTGACAGAACCTATAATGGTTTAAATTTGACGGGAATTGTGAATGACTTAAGTGACATAGAAATCAACTTTTGTTATTTTAAAACTTTTGCGTTTTCACAAAGATAAATAGTTTTAATTGATTGATGAAGCCTCACAGTTGATTATAGAAGAATAATGTTTGGAAGATAAACTGGAGCCATGGGCAAAATAGTAGCAGAAAATAGCGAACTCGCACAACGCATAAAAGAACAACAGGCAATTGCAGAAATGGGGCAAGCGATTGCCAATATTCTAGATCCAAATGAATTACTGCACACTGTTTTAGTGTGGACTAAAAATCATTTTGACTTTTATCTGGTTAATATTGCTCTACTCGATGCTACTGGTGAAAATCTTATTCCATTTTTAGGGGATAACGATGAACTCAACAGAAATGGGTTGGATTTTGACTCAGATGTTTCCTACATTCCTTTGCATTCTGAACCTTCTATTTGTGCACGGGTTGCTCGCGAACGTCGTGTGATTGTGGCCAATAATGTGCATGAGCATCCTGACTTTTTGCCCCATCCTCTGTTGCCGGAAACACGCTCGGAATTGGCGACGCCAATGATTGTCGCTGATCAACTTATTGGGGTGATGGATATTCAAGCAAAAGAGTTGAATCGATTTTCCGATGCCGATGTCCGTTTATTTGTTACCCTTACTGCTCAATTTGGAAATGCCATTCAACGGGCGCGTGCCTACCAACAATCAGAACGACGAGCAACTGAATTGACAATTCTCAATGAGATGAGCCGTTCACTTAATTCTATCGGTGGCGTTGATGCGTTGCTGACTACTTTTTATCGTTATGTTTCCCGTTTAATTGATACAACTAACTTTTTTGTCGCCTTTTATGAACCGGAAAAAGGTGAAACGGGCGAGATTGTGTTTGCGTTGCAGGTGGAAAGTGATGTTGTCCGGCGTTGGGCTGTAAGACGGCCGTTTGCCAATAGTGTTACCGAATATGTCATTAAAGCCAAACAACCTTTGTTGATCAAAAAGGTAAACAGAGAAGCATACCAAGCGTTGGGCATTGATATTGCTGAACCCAAAAGTAGATCTTGGCTTGGCGTCCCCATGATTGTCGACGATCAAGTGAAAGGGGTTGTTTGTGTACAAAATTGTGAAATCCCCAATGTGTATAACGAAGATAGCCAACGTCTGCTTGTCTCAATGACCAATCAAGTGGCGCTTGCTGTAGAAAATGCGCGTTTGTTTGCTCAATTAAAAGATTATTCAGAACATCTGGAATTGGAAGTTGCTGAACGAACGATGGAGCTGACACAGACGAATGATCAGCTGCTGATTGAAATCTCTGATCGTATGGAAGCGGAAGAAGCTCTCAAAGTTTATGCGGCAGAGTTGGAACGAAGCAATCATGAGCTACAAAACTTTGCTTATGTCGTTTCCCATGATTTACAGGAGCCGCTGCGCAAAATCACCTCGTTTGGGATACGTGTGCAAGAACGTTATGAAGACGTAATTGACGAACGTGGGATGAGTTATCTTGAGCGTATGAATTCAGCTGCAGAGCGCATGCAGCAGTTGATCAACGACTTGTTGGCATTATCCAGAGTATCCACACATCAAGAACCATTTGAGCTGGTTGAACTGAATCAGATCATGGCAGAGGTGTTGTCTGATCTAGAGATACGCATTGAGGAAACGGCCGCTTCTGTCATTGTGGATTCGTTACCAGAGATTGAAGGGGATCCAACTCAGCTGCGCCAACTCTTGCAAAATCTAGTGGGCAATGCGCTCAAATTTGTTCGTGAGGATGTTACCCCAGTGGTGCAAGTTACAAGTGAATTGTTTATCAAAAACGGCCGTAATTACGTTCGTCTTTGTGTCGCTGACAACGGTATAGGGATCGAAGCGCAATATTTGGATCGCATTTTTGAAGTCTTTGAACGTCTGCACAGCAAAACGGAGTATGAAGGCTCAGGCGTTGGGCTGGCTATTTGCCGCAAAATTGTCGAACGTCATCAGGGAAAGATTGAAGTCAAAAGTCAACCAAATCAGGGGACAACTTTTATCATGACATTGCCCATGAATCAAGAAACGAATCCTGAAGAGACTTAGTTTTTTTTGAGTTTTGGGTTTTCCGCAAGGCCAATGACTTGCAGCCATGGTGATACGGCCGTTTCATTTTTCTCCAACCACATCCCTGCTTTTTCCATTACCTTTTGCGAGCCAATATTGTCAAACTCCGTTGTGGCAATAATGTGATGCAGGTTCAAGTCTGCAAACGCATATTGAATCAACGCCTTGGCCACTTCACTAGCAAACCCCTGCTTTTGATACGCTACCCCAATGGTCCACATCAGCCCTATTTCGGCTGTGGCCAAGCCCCCTTCCTGAGGACCACCAAAATAGGGAAACACGGTAAAGGTATCCACATAAGGCACAACCCCGCATGTCCCAATCACCTCATTTGTTGCTTTCAAGACGACAACACGATCTCCATATGGAGGCTGATACAGTTGTGCCAACTGTTGGTGGTTCAATACGCTCCACTGTACGTACTCATCATTGGCCTTGCGTTGTTCGGCTTCGCTTAGCTGGTCATTGACCCATCCAATCGATTTGAGATTTTGATATATTGCCTCGTTGTCATTAATGGTAAACGGCCGTATCTGTAACCGTTCCGTCTCCAAAATTGGCATTGCTCGCATAAAACACCTTTCCTCTAATTAAAAAATCTGACAAATCTATCAAATCTTTGATCAAATAAAACCCCCTAAATAATAGACCAGCTACGCACTACGCAACATGAATATAAACATACCAAACGCATCGATGACACCCCCCATGTCACACCCATGTCACAAAGATGGCACAAACCCCATTGAACCCACTCCCCCTTGACGATACAGTTACACTACCGCACCAAACTCAATTGGGACGGTAACAAGTGAAAACGCAAACGCTTTATAAACAATTATTAATTGATAGCTCCGTTTTCACATTTATCCACTGTTTTCGTTATTTACGCAAGCACCGACACCCTTGTCGCCACATGAAGTAAATAACAAATCTCACGAGGAGAGAGAAAATATGCGATTCAAAAAATCAAGATTTACCCTAACCGTGTTGATGCTCTTATTTGCGATGTTCCTTGTCGCTTGTGGAGGTGGTGATGACACTACTTCAGACGACACAAGTACATCCGAAGATTCCAGCACAACAGAAACAACCGACTCAGGCAGCGAAAGCAGTGAAGAAGCTGACACTGGCGAAGAAGAGATGGCCGAAGGCGGCACAGAAGCTGTCGAAGTCTTCTCTTGGTGGACAGGTGGTGGTGAAGCCGCCGGTTTCGAAGCCATGATCGAAATCTACAAAGAAATGTATCCCGACACCGAATTCGTCAATGCGGCCGTTGCGGGTGGCGCAGGAACAAACGCCCGTGCTGTGTTAGCCACACGCCTCCAAGCTGGCGACCCGCCTGATAGTTGGCAAGGACACGCCGGACAAGAACTGATCGGCACCTACGTTGCTGCCGACCAACTCGAACCACTCAACTTCCTCTATGAAGAAGAAGGTTGGCTCGATGTTATGCCCGAAACCTTGATTCCGTTGATGTCTCAAGACGGCAACATTTACTCTGTACCCGTCAACATCCATCGTGCCAACGTCCTCTTTGCCAATCCAAAACTATTGGCTGAATATGGTGTGGAAATGCCCGAAACCTTAGATGACTGGTTTGCCGCAATGGATGAATTACAAGCTGCTGGTATGGAAGCCCCATTGGCCA
>JBNKHS010000375.1:0-4211 GCA_050290485.1 Promineifilaceae bacterium (SeqCode)
GTGCCCGTGATTGTGGGGTTAACGCTGCATCAGAGAAATCTTCTGACCATGTCCAACCACCGAGCGAGATGAGTACTTTGATGTGTGGATACATCTCTTTCAGTTTACGCAATTGGTTGAAGTTACCACGAAGTGCTTGGTCCCAGGTATCCCCAACGCCATCGACACTTTGTGCTGCGCTGTAGCTCTTTTGGTAATCAGCATACGCATCCATGACACCAGTTTGGGTGCGCATCACACATTCGTTGTTGACAATATGACCGAAGGCGTAGTTGATAATGGTGATGTCGTCGGCGGAACCGCTGGTCACAATATCTTTGACGTGATAATTACGGCCGTAAATGCCCCATTGTGTGTAGTAAGCAACAACTTCATGATCTCCAGGAGGAACAACAGTTGGGGTAGCGGTTACTGTCGGGTCTACGGTTGGGGTAGCGGTTACCGTTGGATCGACAGTTGGGGTAGTCGTCACCGTTGGATCGACGGTTGGGTCTACAGTTGCTGTCGGCGTTACTGAACCGTCACAAACGCCAAGATAATCCCAGGCAGAATCCCAATCCGATCCGACACCTGGTTCGTAAGCCCATGCTGCCGTCGAGCCACACCAGCCAGTAATGACACATACGTAGCGGTTGCCAATATTTTGCACAGTGTCACCTGCTACATAGTTTGTTCCGGGCACATATTGTGGGTCAGTACAGCCTTCGCCTGGTGTAGCGGTTGCTGTCACTGTTGGATCTGGGGTGGTAGTAACTGTAGGTTCAACGGTTGGGTCTACTGTATTGGTTGCAGTAGGGGTTGTTGTGCCATCACAAGCACCTTGATCTTCCCAAACGCCCCATTGTCCAGTGGTACCGGGTTCTTCGTTGGTGGTCCACCATTTGGCGCGCCATTGATGCCCATTGTGGGTGACCAAATCACCACCAACATAAATATCACCTGGTTGCCAAGGTGGGGCAGTACAAACGATTTGCGCTGTGGGTGCGGCTAATGCGGGAATGGTAAAGATGCCAATGCTAAATAGTAGGATTAAAAAAACAATAATAACGGATTTACTTTTCTGCTTATTCATGTATCTCTCCCTTCTTACGGCGACATGGGCCATAAGAGCTAACTTAGTTTAATGACTAAACTTACTACTACAGAGGGTAGGGGATATAAAAAAATACAATGGATTTTAAGCAGAAAATAAAATTGACAGATTGGTGTTCAAGCATATGGAAATTTGGAGGAGATACTGGTTATAAAAAGTAGACGCCCCAGCGGGGCGTCTCTACATTATTATGGAAGATGGGGGAAAATGAATATAAATCTATTGCAGGATGAGGATTGGTCTATTTGATTTTAAGATGATTTGGTGCGCCAGATCATCAAGGAGGAAACGCTGCCATCCTCCATTATGATGCGCCCCAATGACAACAAGATCATGTTCGCCAGCATCAACCTCATCCACAATTTCATCAACCACGAAACCGTGACGTATTTTGGGTTTGACGGTTATCCCTTCGGTGGCTAGTGTGTCGATATCTTCACCTAATAGTTGTCCTTCCGGTGTTTGTTTGGCGATGAGTTCTGTGGCATCGGCACGAAGTTGTTGCCCGGAGACACCCGGACCAGCGCTAATTTGAGACATAACATGGAGGATAGTGACGGATACGGCCGTATCCCGTAAAAGCTCTGGCATTTGTTCACGTAAACGATCAAGCAGTGCCGGATGACGTAAGCCACTGTCACAAAGCAAAATGTTATGAATGGGCTTTGGTCTGCCTTTGGCAATTAAAATGGGGCAGGTAGCGTGTTCGACAACCCGTTTGGCCGTTGGGCCAACAAGCCGTGATAGTAAATCGTGTTGTGTGCTTTCCCCTAAAATAATTAAATCGTAGGGGTGGCTGCTAGCCTCGGCAATAATTTGTTCAGCGCTGTGTCCAACGCGAATTTTTGTAGAGATGGCGAGTAAGGGAGAAACGGCCGTTTGCATAGATGCGACAGCGTCATGCAAAATTTGTTCACCTATCGCTTGCTGTTTATCTTGTTTGATAATCGTAAGCAGCGTCAACTGACTATTTAATTGTTGTGCAAGTTGTCCACCTAACTCAACGGCAATTTGCGAATGTTTCGACCCACCTGTAGCAATCAAAAAATGCATCATTTAATATCCTTCAACAATTGTAATTTCAAGGAGCCATTTAATTCGAAAAGTGGTCAGCTAATTCCGTATGAATAAGTCAACTCCATCATTTAAACGAATAATAAAAGGAGTGGTAACAATAAAATGACACCCATGAAGTATGCAAAATGACGATTATCACTCGTTACCCACCCCGTAAAGGCTAAAACAGCACGTTCATATCGCCGGTAAAACACAGCCATAATCAATAAAGAGAGTACCATAACCGCGAACATTTCCACAAGTACCACTGTGAAAGCATCTGGATTGTTGAGCAAAACGGCCGCAAACAAAGTATCAATGAAGGTAGAAACGCCTGCCCCCATAATGTAAGGGATTACATTTTCGCGACGCACAAAGCCACGTGCGCTCAACGGAACCAATAAACTTAAAGAGACACTCACCGACATAGAAATTAGAGTTAACGCACCGCCTAAAGTAAACATGATGATTGGTTTATAAACGAGTCGCGATAATTGACCCATATGGCTTTCTTTTAAGGACATTTGTGGCAAACAGCGGTCAAATAAGCTAAAGCTAACCATAATGATAAATAGCCCAACGATGAAAAGAAGCGCTTGCGGTAAGTGCGATGATAATAACGATATGATTGGGGCAAAGATGGCATCAAAAACACCGTTTAATAATGCGCCTGAGCCAAGTTGTACGTGATCAAGCCATTGGTATTGCAAAATCACAGCGCCTAAAAATAGGGCAGGGATATGAGTGGTGGCAGTGACAATAAGCGACAGTAAACCCATATCGAGGCTGGTTGCTTTATTGCGTCCGCGAATAACGTAGATGAACCCAATGAAGAGCACAATAAAACTGGCGCCTAAGCGACTGCCCGTAACCATTGTAAAAGCACTAATGGTGTCGATTAATCCTGCATCTAAAAAGGTAAGGGCAGCAGCGGCAACTGGTGACCCGCTCATGATAATGTAGGCAAAAATCCAACCAAATCCGAGGCTGTTGCTAGGGTTATTAATTTGGAAGCTGTTTTCAACAAAGGGGATGAGCGCATTTGCGCCTTCTTTCATCAAGCTAATGGCGAGGACGAAGAGAAATATGCTGACGATAAATAATGGGAGTTTATACCAAGATAAACGGCGGACGGTTCGTTGTGAGTGTGTCGTATACGGCCGTTTCTCCTCACTTCCCAACTCGATTTTACTTAACTGAACCTGCTCAATCCTTTCAGAACCCATTTTCTCTCCTAGCGAATGTGCAAAAGTATTTTGAGATGAAACGGCATGATCTCTACACATTCACTTTGTAATTCGCAGTTGCTCTGTAAACGCCATTGACACGATTGTGCGAATCACTTAAATAACAAAAAAGCCCCCAAAACGAAACAGGTAATGGGAGCCAAAAATTTCTGTAGAGTTGGAAAATCGGGTGTAAAGGTGCGTTTATTTTACAGGATCACAATAAAGCTTGTAAAGAAAATTATATCCCAATTTTAGCGCGCCCCAATTGGTAAAGGGATTTCACTTCGGGGATGTCGAGCCAAATGACCATCAATAAATAAGAGCCAACGCCGACAATGCCTCCGACAAAAACAACAGCAAACTGTGCGAAAAAACTTTCTAACGGTAAGAAAGAAGAAGCCAATGTTGCTGCACCGTAAGCAAATAATCCTGAGATGATGGCTGCCAAAATAGATTTGCCAATAGTGCGCCCAATATGAAAGCCACGCAAGGCTCCAATTTGTCGATTTTGCACCCAAATCATCATCATGGTATGCGTGAAATGTTTCACTGCATCCGCGACCATCAAACTATAAAGACCAATTGACTTTAACAAAACGGCAGCCACAATGGTGTAGATAATGATGCTGATGATGCCTACAGAAGCAGGTCTCCATGTGTCTTTGCGCGCGTAGGAGGCAAAAACTAACATTTGGTCGATGGCGGCAAAGGGCAAGCCAAACAGGTAGATGCGTAAGACAACGGCCGTAATTTGTGAATCGGCTGGTGTAAAACGGCCGTGTTCCAACAACAACACAATAATAGGAAGCGCTAACGCAAAAAGCCCAGCCATC